>JAJRVC010000588.1 GCA_024277475.1 Deltaproteobacteria bacterium | reverse complement strand
TCAGGATTTACAATCTTTCTTTCCCCGTACTCACAAGCGTTGGCATTACGACACCGTGGAACTTGCCGTGCAGGCCATGGATGGTTTTAGCGCCGCCGACCACGAGGCATTGCGGACCGGGATTAAAATCCGTCTCAAAGCAATGCCCAAGGATTATTTTGATATTGAAATGCTTGGTAGTTATGAACTGGTTCTGGCGTATTGTGGTTGGCCTGGTGAGGCATCAACATTGGACTCATATTGTATCGGTTTGGTGCTTGGCACCCAGGAAGGATATGAAAAAATAAAAAAAGCGTTGCAAAAGTTTCTGAATGCAGGCTTCCGCTGGCCCGAAGGTAATATCCGCACCGCAACTAATGTATGGCACAGTTTAAATCCTAGCGTTCCAGAAGATCCGAATCCGAAAAAATTGGGCGACTGGTTCAAGGCGCACCTTGCTAACATAAACACCTGGCCAGAGAAAGAAAAAGAAGCAGCGACACAAGCCTTTAAAAAATTTGAGTCCGAGTATTTTGATAAAGAAGAGTTCCCTGGAAATCCTAACTTTGCGGAATGGGTGGCCAGCAGTATAGTGGATGATCTGGCACAAAATCAAGTCATGAAACTTGATGTTTCGCTCCAATTGTTCGACGCTGCACTGACAGGCAGAAAACAGTTGCCCCAGTATACCAAAGAACGGTTTGAGGAGTTGCGCAAGCCAGTTTTAGACGGAATTGGCAAGCATGATCCCCAATATTTCTTTGCCTATAGCTTGGTCGTCAAGGCCATGAAAGATGCAGCAAAGGAAGAAAAGGACCACAGCTTCCTGAGATCATTATACGCCCAACTACGACAGGCTTTTGAGTGGAGTAGTAATAATCAAGATGCTGAATTTGCTTTTGCCGCATATCATGAACTCAGTCGTTTAGAAACGAACAAGCCACAATTGCTTCATATGCGAAATCACCTCCTACGTTACCTGGCTCACGAGATTAGTTGGCTCGCACCATATACAAAATGTGATCCTGCTGATTTTTTCTCTGAACGTCTAGAAGACAAGAATTATCAACAGAAACATTGGTATTATTTTATCACCCTGCCATTTCTTGTCCTGCCAGAAGACACAATTATTGAACTGCTGGACGCATCTCCCTTTATTTGTGAGCCCAAAAGACAGTTAACAGACTGGGAGAGAGATTGTCATACTTGGGCAGCCAATGCAGTTGACTGTCTTTGCCGTTTACGCAAGGAGCTACGCGATATCGAGGTAGTTCGAAATGTTATCTGAGGCGCCGGGCCACTGGCACCAGCATGTCACTTTCGTTCCAGTACTGACAGGCTGGGTATGGGGTTACGGCAATACTCAGAGGGGTATCGACAGCGTCAAAGTGCCTGGTGAGTAATGCCCAGTCCTGAAAGGAGCCGCTGCTGCTTTGATTTGTAAAAAAGGTAAATACGCCGCCCGGATTAAGCAATTTATAGGCGTGGGGGATGAAGGCCCGATACCAGATATCCCGTTCACTTTCGTGAATAGGGCAGGTATCGAAAAGAATTCCGTCGAACCCTGCTAAAGGAAGATCTTCAAGGACCTCTTGCCAGAACCCTTCAATGACATTACCGGAGCAAGGCAGAGAACGCACCCAACGCCGAGCCGCATTTGCAATCTCCGGATGAGCTTCGATGACGGTATAGGATCGGCAACCTGTAGCAGCGATGGTAGCGGCCGACATACCGAGCCCATAGCCTATTTCCAGCACGTCCCCGCCCCGGCTGGCGGCAATCTTGCCCATGGCCTCCATGACGGGCTGTTCCCACCGCTGGACAACCTGCTGATCGCCAACCAGCAGGCCCTCGTCCGTTATACGAGCCAGACGCCGACGCCATTCTTCCCGACCATCCATGTCTTCCCCAAAAAACTCATCAGGGTGACGGGTTGTGGTATTGGCTGTATGTGGCACGATCCCCCTCCTTCCAAATAGTTTCAGATAGATATGTCACTATTATTACCCGTATGGTCAATTTCTTATACTACAATTCTATCCGCCTTGCGAGGTGAATGGCGCGGTTGAGATCGAACAACGCCGGATCCCCGAATGGCTTATCGATAACATATAACCGCTTTCGGCGCAGCAGGGGAGCAAAGATCTCTCGGTAATTTTCCCAGGTATCCTTACCTGGAGTCATGTCAGGATTCCATACATAGATCTCCGGCACGTAGTCGGCCCGGGCCAGGGCAAGGGCCAGGAAGTGGCGCATGTAGAGATCGGAACGCGGGAGCGAGTAACCGATGATCACGATCCGGCGCACTGTTTTGAGATAACGGAGCAAGAGCTGCCACTGGCCCAGAAAATGGTTGACGTCCTTTTTCCAGGTCGGCGGTTCAATGGCCATATAATCACCCCAGCGCAGCCATGCGGGATCACTTGTGTCATTGGGCCGCATATTCCATTCTGTCAAAGCTCGCTCATCAACGTAAAGTTTTTGCCCCCCCATCCCGACGTCTTTGATCTCTCGTTCTGTTGAAAAGCCTGCATCTTGCATTGCTCGGCTCACGGATCTCCTGCGCAACATATTGATCCCGCCGTGGGGCCGCACCATCAGTGGATACTCCTTGAAATGGCCCGGCGTGACACCGTCCTTTGACTTATAGCACATCCAAGGAATTTTATTCCCGGCAAGTACTTCCTTCTCCGTCTCCGTTTTATCCTTATCCTTCTTCTTTGCCTCCATGAAATAACGGAGCAGGGCCCGGTCGTAGGCAAGGTCCCAGTTGATCTGGACGATCAGGGGATAGGCACCAGGATCGGTGTCCTTGAAAGAGGCAAGACCGAGATAGGCTAGGAGGTTGGTGTGTCGCGGGCCTCTGTCCTGTAGCGAACCCGGCTCCTCGATTTGACTTTCCCGTTTTACCGCCTCGATGCTCTTTGCCAGTTTCTCATACTCACTGCCCCGCGTTACCAACTCTTTGCCGGCTTCGACACTTATGTACATCAGTGCTCGGTTGAATTGTTTGATGATGTCTTTTCCTGTCAGAACCTTATCATCTGGCAGTTTTATTCTCGCCTTCTTAAGCGCATCCAAGTCCCTGGCCATTTCCGCCAAGCCGTAAAGTTCCTCAACATCCAGAAATTGAGTATCAATAGAGGCGGCCGACCCCTTGATGAATCGGACAAAGGCAAGGAGGTAGCTCAGGCATTCTTTTGCCTTAAGTCCATCTTCCTCAGCGCCCTTGGTAAGAGCTGAGTAGACCTCGTCCATGTAGTTGAGCATAGCCGGCACACCGAGACCAACAGAGCAGCCAGCGCCCACTATGATGGCGGTCCTTGGTTCCGGATTGGGTGAGTTATTTGCAAGGTTTTTATTCATATCGGCGCTGTTTCGGCGATCAAGGGTTCCAGCCAGGAGAGGCCCTCCTGGTCCAGATCGTAAGCATAAGGGCGCATGTCATGCCGGGCTCCACGCATTTTAAGTATTCGCAGATATCGAATAATGTCACCCGAGTTGTATTTATGGTAATCGAGTTGAACTACCCCTGAGGCCAGATAACGCTCAAGGTCCCCCAGAAAAAGAGGTTCACCCCGCAAGGTGGTGTCTGTCTGATGGCTTGCTTCACTCGCGAACAGGGTGGTTACCTTCAATTCCTCCAACCAGCGAACCAGATTAAGGACCTGCAGCCTGTTTTCCGAAGACTGCGAGGTTTCTTGATGATCCGAACCTGGCAATTTACTTATCAAGCTGGTCAGAGAATCAACGGCGAGCAACCGGATGGGCTCTACTCCCTTCTCGGGCTTTGCATGTGCAAAAATCTCGGCTAACAGGTCTTTAAGGAGGCGAGACCGTACCAAGGGATTATAAAGGGTTGGGGTGAAAAGACGTAGGAGACGAAAATGATTTTTCGAGTTCCACATAAAAGGAGATAACCTATCCTCAAGATCATTAATCAGGATGGGATGCGGTTTATCTTTGGCGATCCAAAACCATCCGGCGCCGGCCTCTGAGTGGGTATCCCATCCTCCCAAGGTGAACTCATGAGGATCCCATGGGTCCGGGGGGGATGAATCCAGAAGGCCGAGCTTGGGATAACGCAATCCGTCCTGGAGACGCCCGGAGAGAAAAGATGTGGCATCGACAAAAAACCACTGTTCATTGTTGGGCTCAAAACAGGGAGGAAGTAGATTATTATGAGTTCTACAGACACTTTCAAATGAATTGTCCAATGAGACAAAAATCCGCACCGTCGGCGGCATATCGTCGACTCGTGCTCCTTCAAAGTCCGCTTTTGACTCTGATAGCGGAATCAGTTCGTCAAAAGCATTCAGCGCTCTCTCTGAGGGGTTGGAAATTTTAATCGGGCTGCTAGCGATAGCCATCCTCTCTTCACGTGAATTTCCTTGCCTGAAGAAGAGTAGCAAGAAAGTAGTCTTCCCTGTTCCTGGGTCTCCTACGAAGATGACCGTATTGCCACATGGAATTCCCATCTCATGATTTTCCTGAGCTTTTATTGTTATGCTGGAGTTTTCTATGATCTGGCCAGATTGTATGACGTTTCTTTTTCTTCAATGCATCTCTGCTTACAAGACGCCGGCCACTTTGGGGGATATAGACACGGGCATTTGCGTAATCCGGTTTGTTAGCACCCGAGCCAGTCTCAAGGCCTTGGTGGGCCGGAGGGAATTGTTGTAAAATATAGGCTATATAGCGATTGTTTTTCTCAAAGTAACTGTCAAAGGCGATAATTCCGTCAAAGAAGGTTTCAGCATAACGTATCTCATCGGCGGAATGAACTTCTTCGTGTAAGACGGCAAAGAGCAGGCCATCCTTGTCGCGTAATAAATTAATGTCACCCGAGTTATCTTTTGGGTCAGTTTTATCAGGATTGGGTTTCCATACCCCTTGTTCCAGGATCGCCCGCACGAGTTGCATGGCCTCACGAAAGCCAATGGTGCGGGTGAGATAGGTAATGGAGTTAAAGATGAAACAGTTTAGCACGCCCAGTTCGCATCCTTTTGCAGAAGAGGGACTTTTCTTGGACGGCGGCACCTTGTCCAGGTGCCCCAAGGCAGAGAACTTCTGCAGCATGCGCGCCGGATTGCCGGCCCCGGCCAAGGCACTACGTGTATACAGAGGCGTGTTTTTATCATCTCTTCCGTTCTTTTTTGCATCCGCTAGGCAAATGCTATGCGTCAAGCGATCGTTAAGGGCGGCCGTATCTCCGAAACGACCATATGTGTCTACCACAAAGATTCTTGGAATTCGCTTGCTGTTGCCGTTTTTTTTAAGTTCATAGCAGTAACGGGCAAAATCGTCACGCCAGATATAATTGTCATCCTCTTTTGGTGATGGTTCGGCAGCCATGACATTGGCGATATTGTCTTTCTGGTCGTCAATGAAAAAGGCAATGACATTAAGTGCTTCAGCCGCCCCAACCTTCTTTTTCTTAGTAATTTTAACGACATCAGAATGAAAAATGGCCTCTGCTAACCACGGATACACATCCACCAACCCGACCCGCGGGGAAAGTTTCAATAGATACGCATAGAATGGTGAAAGAAGTGGAACCCCGGTATTTCTCGGCTCATCGCCACCAAATCTCATATAATAGTAGGCGTCATCGTTGTTGTGTGTTTCGGCTCCTGTAACTGGGTTGCTCATCGGAGATCCTCCTGGCTGTAGAATCCCAAAATAATCTCTTTCTCGTGAACCAGCTCGAAAATTTCCGGCAATGCCGCCAGGAAATCCCGCTGCATCTCATCGAGCCTTTTGTTGGTGGACGGCAAAAAAACGATTTCCAGTGTCGGTTTGAAATGCCCGCCAACGCATGATGCCGCTGGACTGCCGGGTTTCCCCTTCCAACGGATATCAGCGGCGACATTAATACCTCGAAGTGCGTCTAACAGGTCATGCCGTTCTATTTGAACTCCTCGGGGCATATACAAGGTATCCTCGATTCTCCCTTCGAAAAACAGAAGGGGAAGGCCTGAACCGCAAGCGCAGGAAAAAGGCAGTATGCGGCCAAGGTCACCAGTGCGGTAGCGGATAAGCGGCATCCGTTCCTGCATGAAATTCGTGATCACGATTTCGCCGGTGGTATTGACCGGCAGGGGCATGTCGGTTTTGGAATCAAGAATTTCGACATGCACCGCATCGGGCCAAAAGTGGAACCCCATATGCTCACTGCACTCCACGCCGACTACGCATTCCGAAAGGCCGTAGGCATCATATACCCGTGCGCCGAAGGCCTGTTCGATGGCATGTCGTTCGTGATAGAGAAGCGGCTCGCCGGTGGTTTCCACCAGTTCCAACGGCGGGCCTTGATACAGAGGCGCCCAGGCAGCCAGGACGCTGGGGGTGCTGGAAATCAGCGTGGGCTTGATTTCCTCGGCCAGCCGGTTCCAATACCCGGCATCGCCCTG
>JAJRVC010000587.1 GCA_024277475.1 Deltaproteobacteria bacterium | reverse complement strand
GACCTTATTTGATCTGGTTGCTGAAGTCACCGGGTTTCCAAAAGAAACGTTAACACTCGATTGCCGCCTTTTGGATGATTTGAATCTGGATTCCATCAAATCCGGTGATCTGATTGTGAGATATGCGGAACACTTCGGTCTTTCAGGTGAACTCGACCCGGCCGAATGGACCAATGCTTCTCTGGGAGAAATAGTCGATCTGATCGCCCATCGTTCTTCGGATGAAGCCCCCTCTATCCACGGAAATAAAGAGCTTAAAAAATCTGAAGTATTGCAGGTGCTGATCGATCAGGCTTCGCGCCTGATCGGCATCCCTAGAGCGGATATACCGGTGGACGCCTTGCTGGGATCGGATTTACACCTTCAGGAAGATCAACTCCACCAACTGTTGATTACCACTTCAAAGGTGTTTAAATTTGATTTGAATCTTGATTTACAGCCGCTTCTTAACCGCAGCCCGGCGCAGATTGCTGAAATTTTTACACGCATTGCCAATGCTGGTAAAAAACGGAATGCGCTCCCGGTTATAAAGCTGCCTCACACGTGGGTGCGGGAACTGCGAATCGATGTCATTGAAAGTGAGCGACCGGAGTTGCCTGCCTGGTATGGTAAACGAGCCGAGGACCACTGGACCAACGCCCGGGTCCTGATCCTGAGTGATGATTCACAGGATGATGTCTGCCGGGAAATCGAGAGCCAATTGACCCGTTTAGGTGCCGACGTGTGTTCAGATACATTTGATACCGCGCAGTCCCGGGATACCGTCGGCAACTTTTCGCACTTTATTGCTGTCCTTCCCCGCACAACTGAAGAATCAAAACTATCCGAAGACCATTTGAAGCACATTATCCGTCGTTTGTCCTTTGCAGCGGTTCCACCGCCGGCCAGTCACGGTCCGCGCCGCCGCAATTGCCTGGTATTTGTCCAGTTTGGCGGGGGTTACTTTGGAACCCGCTCGGATGCCGCTTTTCTCGATCAGTGCTGTGCGACCGCCCTGGCCAAGAGTGTTTATCTGGAACGTGAGGATTTAAAAACCCGGGTAATTGACTTTGATCCTCAAATTTCAGCGGACCTCATTGCCCAAAAAACGATTGAGGAACTTCAGGGACCCCAGGAGTTTGTCGAGGTCGGATACGATTATCACCTTACCCGTCGTATGACCGTCGCAAATTCCATAGAACCGGCACAATACGATGAGGATCCGATTGCGTGGTCGAAAAATGATGTCATCCTGGTGACTGGAGGCGCCAAGGGGATTACCGCAGAATGTGCTTTGGCCCTGGCCCGGACAGTGGGGACTAAAATGGCACTGATCGGAAGAACGCCGCTGCAGAAATTCGGTGCCGGCGAACAGCACGAAACCAAAATTCCTGAAATTCTGCAACGCTACCAAAAGCAAGGACTTGAGGCGCGGTATTACAACTGCGACGTTTGCGATCGAGACTCGGTGGCCCACACGGTCAGGCAGATTCAAAAAGACATGGGAAACGTCACGGGAATTATTCACGGGGCCGGCCAGAATACCCAGCGACGGTTTTACCAGGTTTCGGCAGAGGATGCCCTCAGGGAAGTAGCGCCGAAAGTTATCGGTGCGCTCAACTTGCTCTCTGAACTGGGGGATAACCCGCCCAGGCTGATCGTGGGGCTTACATCGGTTATCGGAATTACCGGGATGCAGGGCAATGGCTGGTATGCGTTTTCCAATGAAGCGCTGGATTTTATTCTGCGCCGTTATGCGTCAAACCACCCGGCTACGCGAACCCTCTCAGTGGCTTACAGCATCTGGCGCGATGAGGGTATGGGGGCTCGAATGGGAAGTGTTGAAGTCCTCAAAAAAAAAGGGATCGATTCTATTCCCACGGAAGAAGGAGTCAGACGTTTTATTCGCCTGTTTCTCCATAATCCGGGGACCCATCAGGTGCTCGTGACAGCGCGTATGACCCAGATGGATACCCTGGGAACCCCGAAACCGCCTGACATTAAAGGGGCGCGGTTCCTTAAAAAACGGATACATTTTACACCGGGTATCGAATCTGCTTTTTGGGTTCATTTGTCACTGGACGAAGATCTTTATCTTCAAGACCATTGCTATAACGATTCTTATCTTTTCCCTGCGGTCTTTGGTCTGGAAGCCATGGCTCAGGCTGTCGCTCATGTCACCGGCGTCACCGGTTTCCGCGGCGTACGGGTGGAGAACCTCGTACTGCGGCGACCGGTCATTGTAGACCCTGAAAAGGGGACGGATATCATCATCTGGGCCCAAACCCGGGAACGTGCAACGGCCGAAGATAAGTTGGCCGTCCGGGCAGGTATATTCAAGGTGGGCGCTGATCCGAACTCCGATTTTTTTTCGGCCACTTTCGTGATGGGATCAATGGATTCTCCCGCTAAACAGCCGCTGGATTTTCCGCGGGAGCCTTTGGGTATGAATCCCCAAACAGATTTGTATCGCCGGACTCTCCTATTTCAAGGGACTCGCTTTCAACGCATCGACCAGGTCCATGTGCTCGAGCGTCAGACGGATGAATCCGGAACAGTCGTTATCAGCACCCCACCCCCGGCCCCGGATTGGGCGAAACTTGCCTTTGCCGACCCCGAACATCAGTGTTTTCTACTGGGTGACCCTTTCCAACGGGATAATTTGCTCCAATCCGCAGCCTTGTTGATACCCCAGGACACCTCACTGCCAATGTCTATCCATCGCTGGGACATATATCCCCGCGACGAAATTATATCCGAACATCACCGGGTTTTTATCAAAACCCGGCTTCAGGGTTTGCAGGATCAGGAAGTCGTCACTTCGGTGGAATCCTTGGATCAATCCGGTGTGCTCACGGAAAGACTGGCGGGATACCGTGTAAAAATCCTGAGGCATCATGATGAATATCCAACTGTGGCGGATTTGTTGTGCCCGGACGATCGAGACACAAGGCAGCTGCAAAACCGGCTTTCCGATCTGGCCGCCGGCTTGCGTCTGAAAACTCCGCACGTCTGTGTGTCTTTTATCCCGGGACTTCATGATCTGCCCCAGGACCAGCGCCGGGCGCTTGAACTTCCTTTACTGAAGAAGACCGTCGAACGATGGGCTGAACGCAACGATAGCGGCAAATCCCAGTTTAAGATTCAGTGGCAGTCTTCCGGATAACCGGCGGCATGGATAGCCGATGAATCTCTGGACGTTTCCCTGGCCCATGATAACCGCTACTGTCTCGCTGCGGCCGGGTCCTGCTCACTGGGATGCGACCTGGCTCCGGTTACCCATCGTACGCTGCAGCAGTGGACCGGGTTATTGGGGCCATTGGGCAAGACTTTGATTGACGGACAGCCGGCCGGCGATGAATTAGACCGGCAGGGCACAGCCCTTTGGGCGGCCAGAGAAGTATTGCAGAAAATGGATGTGACAGAAACCCGATCCATACAATCTGAAAATCCGACCGATGACAGTGTCCTGTTTGTTTGTACGACGGATAAGGGATTGATCAAGATCCTTGCCTTCCCGACGGTTTTCACCCGCGGCCGAGAACGGGTGGTGGCCTTGTCCGTAAGCGATGCCTCGACCGCACCAACTGTCGATGAGGCGCCGGGGGTCGACTATCCGGGTTATGAAGCCCTGTTGAATCGAGAGCACTATAAAATAATTGAAGGCGGCCCCCAGGGACAGGTTATATTCGTTTGCCGTTTCCCGGTCACCTTCAGGCCAGCCGGCCAGTTGAGCCGGCAGGTATATTATTCTCATTACTTCTTCTGGGCCGGTGAGGTTCGGGAAGCCTCGGCTTGGCCGGTGTTAAAAAGAATTACCGACCAGTTTGCGACCGGTCAATGGGGCGGGGTCACCAATTTTGCCGATCTGAAAATCCTGGGAGAAGCGACGACTCACGATTTGGTTGAAGTCCGGCTGTGGGCCTCGGGCAACGGCGGCCCGCAGAATTCGGTCCTTGATCTGACATTTGATTTTCGCAAAATCCTGCCGACTGGTGGTTATGAGCGCCTGGCATGGTTGGATCAACAGACCACCTGGGTAAGAATTCTCGATCATGGGGTCGTTAAGGTGGAACCCTATCCCGAGTATTATGGGACTTTTTTAGATGACATGCTGCCCCGATACGATGCCCCCAATTTGCCGGAGCCGCTTGCAGAGCCTTTAAAAGCTTTATTCGAGCATGAAGATGAAAACTATCAATATATTGCGCCGGCCGGGCCCACCGTCAACCCGAAACTTCTCAGCCAGGTGATGGAAACTTCTTTGGAAGATGCCAACATTGTCGGCAACATCTATTTTGCAAACTATTATGCCTGGCAGGGCAGGGTGCGTGATCGTTATTTTTATGATCTCATTCCGGATTATTTCCGGGGG
>JAJRVC010000586.1 GCA_024277475.1 Deltaproteobacteria bacterium | reverse complement strand
GATGGCGCGTTCAAAGGCTTTGTATTTGGGGCTGGAGACTCCGATCCCGGCGTCATCTTCAAAATGAATTGTCCGTCCTTCGCGCAGGGCGGCGGCCGCTTCGAGCACGGCGTCCACGATTTTGACGTAACCCGTGCAGCGGCAGAGGTGAAAACGTATGGCTTTGACAACTTCCTGGCGGGTTGGGTCGGGGTTGTTTTCCAGCAGGATCTTGGTCCGGGTCAGAAAACCCGGGGTACAAAAGCCACATTGCACAGCGCCCTTTGAGACAAAAGCGCGCCCCAGGGTGTGCAGCAGACTTTCAGGCAGTCCTTCCAGGGTGACCACTTCCTTGCCCTCGATTTTGTGCATGGCCGTCGTGCAGGCCAGCGCAGCCTTGCCGTCCACCTCCACCAGGCAGGCACCACAGGCGGCCTGACCGGAGCAACCGTCTTTGGCTGCGGTGAGGTTCATTTCGTTGCGTAACCAGGACAGGAGGGAAATCTCCGGATCGCCGTTGTACTCCACCGTCCGGCTGTTGAGGATGAACTTGAACACGGGCCCTCCTTATCCTGTTAACTGGATAGTTTCACAAATACGGCAACGTATAATTTATTGAAGCGTTAACGACAATTGTGTCTCCGTGGTGAAAAAACATTACTGCTAATACGTCACTGTGATTACGAATAGGAGCATTTAGTAGCTGAACGTTTACGAATTTTAAAAGCCTAAAGCACCCTCGGGGTACCCTGCGTCAGCAATTCTCCAAGCTTGTCGGCGGGGTTCCCGGCTTTGGAAAGAAATATCATGGCCGCAATGATGTATGGTTTGTAGCTGGCTTCCATATACATGGGCACCCGGTAGCGGTCGAAGACGCTGGCCGCGACCTCGCCCTGGATACAGCTTACCCCCGTGATGTCGGCAGGCAGACAGTGCATGTAAAGTGCGTTTTCCTCGTGGGTGGAGGCCATTAATTTTTCGGTGCACTCCCAATCTTTGTGGTCGGCGTTCTGAGCAAGCAATTCTTTCTCCAGGGCCCTGATGCCGTCGTGGTCCCCCTCACCGTACAGGTCGGTACGTTTCTCCATGGCGGCAAAGGGCGCCCAGCTTTTGGGATAAACGATATGGGCACCCTCAAAGGCTTCGGCCATGGAGTTGGTCTTGATAAAATTGCCGCCGCCTTGAGCCGCGTTGTGCCGGGCCACTTCCTCTACAGCAGGCATGACCTCGTACCCTGCGGGATGGGCCAGCACCACCTCCATACCGAAACGGGTCATCAAACCGATAATCCCCTGGGGCACGGAGAGAGGCTTGCCGTAGGAAGGACTATAGGCCCAAGTCATGGCAATTTTTTTGCCATTGAGATTTTTCACCCCGCCAAAGGTGTTGATCAGGTGCAACATGTCCGACATGGACTGGGTGGGGTGGTCGATGTCGCACTGCAAATTGACCAGGGTGGGACGCTGCTCGAGCACACCCTCCAGAAAGCCCTGTTTTACTGCCTGCGACACTTCGCGCATGTAGGCATTGCCTTTGCCGATGTACATGTCGTCGCGGATGCCGATGACATCGGCCATAAAAGAAACCATATTGGCGGTCTCGCGTACGGTTTCGCCATGGGCGAGCTGGGACTTGCCTTCATCGAGGTCCTGAACTTCCAATCCTAACAGATTGCAGGCACTGGCAAAGCTGAAGCGCGTCCGTGTGGATTGGTCGCGGAACAGGGAAATGGCCAGGCCGCTGTCAAAAATTCTGCTGGAGATGTTTTTCTGACGCAGACCCCGCAGGATTTCGGCCACCAGAAACGTGGCCTGCAATTCATCGTCACTTTTTTCCCACGTCAGTAAAAAGTCATTGAGGTACATATTGTGGTAGTCCAGCTGCGCCAGTTGATTGATGAGTGCTTTGATTTTGACGGTATCCATGGTGGTGTACTCCTTTCTAATCTAATGACGAATGACGATTGACGAATTGTGGATGTCGCCTTGCTCTGCTTTTTTAATAATAAAATAGAAGGAATTCCAACATTGGGAGGCGGTGAGAATATCCCAACTCAGTTTATTTGCCACAAAGTGTATAAAATCCATTCTTGCCAGTCTCGTAAAAAGTCAAAATTCTCGAATTTTGATCTTATAACCTATTGAAATTATTAAGTATAAAATTTTATTTTTGTGTTTTTTGTGCCTTTTTGCGGCCACATCATTCTTAACTGCCGAACCCCTCCAAGTATGTGAGCGGCAACGCGGCGTAAAAGGCAGCACAGCGCACCAGATCTGCTTTCCATGTTTTTTCGTTGGGGGCGTGGGCTTCAGACTCTTTGCCCGGGCCGAAGCCGATGCAGGGGATGCCGAACATACCCATGATGGAGACGCCGTTGGTCGAAAAAGTCCATTTGTCCACCCGGGGCTCCGCGTCGAACAAGGACTTGTAGGTCGCCACCGCCGATTGGGTCGCTGTGTGGTCCTCAGGAATCACCCAGGTGGGGAAGTAACAGTCGGTCGGATAAACCAGACCTGTGTAAGAGGGCTTGTCGTAGGTGTACATGGATACAAGGGCTTTGGCTGCTTTAGCCGCCGGGAGGTCCCTGATTTGCTGCAGCGCCAGGTCCTTGTCCTCACCCATTGTCAGACGACGGTCGATGGAGATGGTGCAGCCATCGGCCACTGCACAGCGGGAAGGTGATGTGTAGAAGATTTCCGAGACGGTCAGGGAGCCCTTGCCCAGGAAGTCATCGGTTTTCAGGCGGCTGTGCAGCGCTTCCAGTTCCCCCAGGATACGACCCATTTTGAAAATGGCGTTGTCGCCACGCTCGGGAGCAGATCCGTGGGAACTGACACCCTTGACTTCCACTTTGATCTCCATGCGGCCGCGTTGGCCCCTGTATATGCCGCCGTCGGTGGGCTCGGTGGAGACCACGAACTCCGGCGTCAATCCCGATTCCCTGATAATGTACTGCCAGCACAAACCGTCGCAATCTTCCTCCTGGACAGTTCCGACCATAACCAGGGTGTAATCACCCTCCAGTTTCAGATCCTTGATAATCTTTCCCGCGTAGACCATAGAAGCCATACCGCCCTCCTGGTCCGAAGCGCCGCGTCCGCCGATGATTTCATCGTCCTCGCAGCCTTCGTAGGGGTCGAATTCCCAGTTGTCTTTATTGCCCACACCCACAGTGTCTATGTGAGCGTCCATGGCGATCATGTGTTTGCCGTTCCCGAGGGTGCCCAGGACGTTTCCCATAGCATCGGTTTGCACTTTATCGAATCCCACCTTCACCATTTCTTCCTTGATTCGCTCGACAACCGCCTTTTCCTGACTGCTTTCGCTTGGCAGACGGATCATGTCGCGTAAAAATCGGGTCATCTCGGGTTTGTAGCTCTCGGCCAGTTCCCTGATTTTTGCAAAGTCTAGTTGTGACATGGGTTTAAATTCTCAATTTCATTAATCAATAGACGGATATTTGCCGTATGTTGTCAGAAACCGAAGGTATCAGGTTTCAGTGCCGCTGCTGGCTGTTTCGATGGGATGGATTAAACAGCGAACAGCAGAACCGCAGAATTTCGAAGGGTGGTTTCGCGCTGCTCAGTCTTTTATGTATAATAGCCGGAACACATTCCCTCGACATTCGACCTGCCCGCAATGCCTTGGAACTGGTGCGAGGCAAATTTAACAATTTTATTCATAACTCAATGTTTACGCTAACCAAACGCACTATGCATGGCAGGCGGGTATTTATGATTCGATATTCGCTTTTTTATAGGTTCTGCCGGAACGAAGTCTCTTTAAATTACCAGCGTGCTTGCTGCCCCGAAGGGGCCACTTTTTCCGAGCGCAGCCTCGGGAAAATCACTGAACAATCGCATTTGCTTCGTTAATTGCATGGGCCGCCCGGATCTTCTTTAAATAATTGTAAACCGTAAAATTGGAAACACCCAGCTTCAAGGCCACCTGATTAACAGCCCCCTTTATTTTAAAAATTCCTTCTCTTTCCAGTGTCTTAACGACTCTCATCTTCTCGTCCGTGGACATTGTCACCGGCTGTTTTCCAATTTCGGAAACAGCCATCTCAAACAGCGAGTCCACCGTATCATCAATTGACAAAGCGAAGGTTTCGGTAAAAGCCGGCAGTTGCTTCGCGTCCCTGGTTTTGGTAAATACCTCGAGGGATCGAATTATATTTAAAAAATCGGTGGAATCAAAGTTAATGCAAAACGCCGCGACGGCGTCACCCCCACGATTACGAATAAATATCGTTGTCGATTTGAGTTCCCGGCCATCATTGGTAAGCGTTTTGTAATCATATTTATCCTTTATTTCGTGGCCTTCCTTGTACAAAGCCTTTGAGGCCACATCTGTAATTGGGGCTCCGGGTTTTCTTTTTGTAACGTCCCCCGCAATGTGAACCAGGGATTTGCTAAAATTGGACAGATCATGTACGGCCACTTCGCAATTGCGACCGAATGTCTTAACGACAGCATCCGCCACCTGTTTGAGGATATTCAAAATGAAATCTTTTTCATTCATTATATTCGTCAGGTCTTGCCGGTAAATAAGGATATTGGCCAACTGAGGAAATTCCAAATTTCCTAAATTAATATTTCGGACATGTCAACAATTTTTTATTGATATTAATAAAAATTTTTAATAACTATTCAAATAAATTGTAAGACCAGGTGAATCCATAAACATTACCGTCCGGCCCTAAGAAATTAAAGTGAAAAAAATTAACCTGCTTACGTGTGTTAACGGATCCCGGCCTTTTACTGTTTTTTAATCTTGCATTTTGCCGGCCGCTATTTTAAACAGATATCCACTTGGGGAGAGAATGTTTCCGGTTCGAATCGGTTATTTTTATGCCCTTGTTATTAAATAAAATTTTCTTCATCTTCAGGTACGGCGGAATGTATATTGCGCGTGCTTTCATTTTGATTTTGGTATCGGTAAAGGCTCTGGCTTGTCCTTTTCAATTGCCTGTTGCCACAATTTTCATAAAAGATCACACGCTGTCAGTGGAGTTGGCCACCACACCGAAGGCGCGAGCCTGTGGATTGTCCAATCGTGTTAAATTGCCTCAAAATGATGGCATGTTATTTATCTTTCCGGCCCTGGGTCCAAGGACATTTTGGATGAAAAACACCTATATTCCCCTGTCCATCGCTTTTATCGATGATTCCGGGCGGATATTGCGCATACAACATATGACGCCCATGCAAACCGGTGAGCGCTATTACTCCTTACAACCGGTAAGGTACGCACTTGAAGTAAATCAGGGCTGGTTCGCTGAACATGGGATTGGCGTTGGGGAAATTGTTGAGATGAAATTGCCGGTGATGATTGAAATAAGGTAGGCGTTCACGGGTTCAAAGGTTATGGGGTTCAAGGCTGCATTCTCGAGCCTGTACTGTATTTGGGATGCGCATTTACGAGAAAAGCGTCAGCTTCCTCAGGCCTAATCAGAAATTTGCAGCTCAATTGGCAATCATTTGGAAAAATGAGCATTTTTAACGAGGACTTTGAGTCTTTAATGCCTTCTTTGCCCTTTGACACACAAAAAACCCGAAACCGTAAGGTCTCGGGTTTTTTCTTAAATCTTCAATTCCCCGATAAATCGGGTTCTACGCTACGATCGGCTTAGCGTGTCCGGCTTGGGTGTTATATTCCCGCCATTAAATCCCCTACTTTTTTTGAGAAATTGGAAGGATCGTCCACCTTACCGCCTTCGCCGATGACGGCGAGATCAAGTAGCAGATGAATGTAGTCATTGAGTTTCGGGTCGTCTTTGTCGGCTTCAAACATAGCCCGAATTTTTTCCATAACCGGGTGCGCCATATTGAGTTCCAGGGCGCGTTTGTTTTCCGGTACTTGCTGGCCGGCGGACTTAAGAATTTTCTCCATGTAACCGCTCATGTCATAGGTGTCCCCGGAAAGACAGGCCACGGAGTCGGTCAGCCGGGTGGAGGGACGGACTTCTTTGATGGTGTCTTCCAGCTGTGCCCGTATATGTTTGAACAGGGTTTCATACCGGCCCTTTTTTTCTTCGTCGACCTTATCGATATCGAGATCACCTTTTTCCGCACTCCTTAGCTTTTTGCCGTCGTATTCATTGAGCGCCTGGGTTACCCATTCGTCAATCGGGTCGGTCATCAGCAGAACCTCGAAGTCTTTTGATTTGAGCTGTTCGAGCAGGGGGCTGTTGATCAGGGCCGACATATTATCACCGGTGATGTAATAAATTTCCTTTTGCGCCGGCGGCATGCTCTCGGTGTATTGTTGAAGCGACTTCCACTTGCCGTCGGATTTGGTGGTTTTGTAGCGCAGAAGGTCGGCGATTTTGTTTTTGTTCTCAAAATCGGTATGGACACCGACCTTGAGCACGGTGCCGAATTCTTCCCAGAATTTTTCATATTTTTCAGGCTCCATGTTTTTGAGCAGGTCTAAAAGCTTTTTGACCAGATTACGGCGGATGTTGCGAACCAGATGATCCTGTTGGAGGATTTCGCGGCTGACGTTGAGATTGAGGTCCGACGCGTCCACAACACCTTTTACAAAGCGGAAATATTCCGGCATCAGTTCCTTGCAGTCGTCCATGATAAAGATGCGTTTGCAGTAAAGATGGACACCGTGTTTGGATTCCGGATTGAAAATGTCAACCGGTGCCTTGGACGGCAGGTACAAAAGGGCGGTATATTCGGTGGTGCCCTCCAGCTTGAGATGGAGCCTTTCCAGCGGCGGATTCCAGTCATGGCTGATGTGCTGGTAAAACTCCTCGTATTCCTGGTCGGTGATGTCGCTTTTGTTCCTGGACCAGATGGCTTTCATGGAATTGAGGGTTTCTTCTTTGACCACCTTGCGGGTCGTCTCCCCGATGGGCTTGCCGTCCTTATCCTTGATCTGTTCATTTTCAGGGATCGGTTCGTCTTTTTCAACGTCCATGACGATGGGATAGGCCACGAAATCTGAATGCTGCCTGACGATGTTGCGGATTGTCCATTCGTCAGTGAAATCCAAGTCGCCTTCCTCCTTTTTTTTCAACTCCAATGTAACGGCTGTACCCCGGTTGCTTTTCTCGGTTTCGGTGATGGTGAATTCACCATCACCATGGGATTCCCAACGCACGGCAGGGTCCCCGTTGGCGGATTTCGTCAGCAGCGTAATTTTTTCAGCCACAATGAATGAGCTGTAAAAACCGACACCAAACTGGCCAATCAATTCCGGCGTGAGTGTAGCTTCCTTGTTGAGCAGTTTCATGGCTTCGAGGAAATCATTGGTTCCGCTTTTGGCGATGGTGCCGATATTTTCCAGGACTTCATCGTAGGTCATACCGATACCGTTGTCCTCAACCGTCAGTGTATTTTTGACAGGGTCCCGTGTTATTTTGATCTTAAATTCTCCGTCGTCACTGAGTATGCCCTCGTCGGTCTGTGCTTTGAAACGCAGTCTGTCGATCGCATCCGAGGAGTTTGAAATCAGCTCCCGCAGAAAAATTTCTTTGTTGGAATACAGGGAGTTAATGATCAGGTTCAGCAGCTGTTTGATTTCGGTTTTAAATTCATGGGTTTCGGTTCTCACAGTCATATTACTAAATACCTCCTGTTTTCGTTAGATGCCGGTTATCGTTTTTCGTCTATATAATGAGTGTAAATTCGAAATTGTCAAGGCAGGTGAATCGTCTGTTTTCATAGATGAATCGGGTGGATTCCGGCTTGGCGCATCGGTTTGGATAAATGTGATTTTGATCTGTTGAATTCAGATACAAAATTCATTGCAGAGTTGATGCATTGATTGGTTAAATCGTTACATATTTGACACTAATCAAATAAATTCGGATTTTTTAATCCGGTTTTGCGGTGATGAATCATGAGCGCCTCTCGAAATTGTGGCCGGTTTTCCGGGCTGCATTGCGGTCCTGAATGGAATAAGGGCTCACTTAAAAATAACTTCGTATTTTATACGCTGATGCATCTCGTTTTATACGCCGATGTATCTCGTTTTATACGCTGAGGCACAGAAACATTGAAAATCGACTTTATCGGATCAGTCCGAGAAAGTTAAAATATCGAGGTTTTAGGCACCAAATTTGCATTAAAATATAAAGTTCTTAATTCAAATGCTTAAAACAGGGAAAATAAAGGCATAAATTCTTTTCAGAAAATACAAAAATATTACAATTAAGATAACAAGCAAAACATGTTTGTCCGCAGGCTGAGAACTAAAATTGCGATTAACCTCGCGATGCTGTTGCTGTTGGCGATGGTACTGATCGATTTGGTTTCGATGGTAACCGTCAGACGCGAGTTGATCCGTTCAGAGGTTTCAAAGGCCAACCTGCTGTTGGTTTTTCTCAAGGATGCCTTGCCAAACACCACCATTGGGATTATGGGGACGGCTGGTTTGGCATTCGAGTCGTTGTTGATTAAAATGATAAACGACTCACAGATCGAAAATGCTCTGATTCTGAGGGCAAACGGTGATCCGGTTTATCTGGGCAGCCAATCGGAAATTTCAAAAAACGAACTTGTCGCGTATACAAAACAGGCCTTATCCAGCGGCGAAAAAACAAATCATTTTATCGGTACCACTTGGGGACTATTCTGGAAGCAAAAGGCTAAATTGATACTTTCAGCACCTTTATTAAGCAATAATGTGACCGTCGGCGGTGTCAGTATCGTTTTGCCGCTCGATAGCGTTTGCAATGCACTCAGGCATTCGCAACAAATCATATTCATTTATGTTTGCATTAATCTAGCTATCCTCACGTATATTGGAATTTACCGCATCTCCAAACTTTACCTCTTGCCGCTCGTCAGGTTGGCCAAACGAGCGGAGGACTACAGGGATGATGATGAAATCATATTTTCGGTTCGTAAGGAAGACAATGAGCTCAGCCGACTGTCCAAAGCTCTTAATATTATGCTCAAGCGCATTTCAGCCGACAAGGAAAAGCTGCGGTCCACTGTCCTGTCCCTGGAAAAAGCAAACCTGAAAATAAAAAAGGCACAAAAGGAAATCATTCAAGCCGAAAAATTGGCTTCCGTGGGCAGATTGTCGGCCGGCATCGCCCACGAAATAGGAAATCCCATCGGTATCGTCATCGGCTATCTGGAGTTACTCCAACAAGAGGATATTACCGCAGAGGAGCGAGACGAATATATACGCCGTACGGAGGCGGAAATCGAGCGTATCAACACCATTATAAGGCAACTCCTGGAGGTGTCGCGGCCTTCCGGTTCTGAGCATACGGCGGTTTCCGTCCACGAATTAATCCACGATACGGTCGGTGTTTTGCAGGTTCAACCGCTCATGTCAAACATTGAATTGTCGCTTAAACTGGCTGCCGAAGACGACACTGTGCTGGCCGATTCCAACCAGCTCCGGCAGGTATTTTTAAACCTGATTATCAATGCCGCAGATGCCATCTCAGTCAAAAGTGAAGTCACCGGCGGTAAGCTGGAAATAACCACAGCGCTTGAGACGGATGCCGACCCTGATACCAAGAGCTCCGTCGCCCGGTTAATAATTATGTTTATCGATGATGGGCCGGGTATCGCCGGGGAAAATCTGGGTAATATTTTCGATCCCTTTTTCACCACCAAAGACCCCGGCAGGGGAACGGGGCTGGGCCTTTCAGTCAGTTTCATGATTGTAGAAAGCCTGGGCGGCACGATGACCGTGACGAGTGAGACCGGCAGTGGAACGACGATGAAAATATCTTTGCCGCTTTTTAGCCAACGGCCCCGCTTGTGTGAAACTTCATCAGGAAATATTCAATATTCAATTCCGGTTTAGCCGGGTTAGGATGCAATCTATCACGATGACCGCCAAGAATATTAAAAAACGACTGCTGATCATTGATGACGAAGCGAACATGCGTCACATGCTTTCAACGGTCCTTAAAAAGGCCGGCTATCATGTGGAAACCGCTGCTGACGGGGCCGATGGTCTGGAGATGATTCAACAAGGGCAGTACGATTTTATACTCTGTGACATCAAAATGCCTAAAATGGACGGGATGGAATTTTTAAAACTGTCACGGGACCGGATCGGGGCCGCCACCGTCATCATGATGTCCGCCTACGGAAGTATCGATACGGCTATTGAGGCTATGAAATCGGGCGCTTATGATTATATATCAAAGCCTTTTAAAACCGATGAAGTCTATCTGACATTGAAAAAGGCTGAAGAGCGCGAGAGTTTAAAAGCAGAAAACCGGTGGTTGAAAGAACGTATTCAAAAAATTGAGGAGGATTGTAATTTCGGCAAAATGGTGGCCAAAAGCAAAGCTATGCAATCCGTGTTTCAATTGGCGGGCAAAGCCGCGCAGTACAAAACAACCGTACTGATACTCGGTGACAGCGGAACCGGCAAAGAGTTGATCGCACAAGGCATCCATTACGGCGGCATAAGGGCGGCAGGGCCCCTGGTTCCCGTAAACTGTGGCGGTATTCCGGATTCTTTGCTTGAAAGCGAGCTTTTCGGTTATAAAAAGGGGGCTTTTACCGGTGCGGATCGCAATAAAAAGGGCCTGTTTCAAGAGGCTGAGGGCGGCACCCTATTTCTGGATGAAATTGGAGAATTGCCATTATCGCTGCAGGTGAAACTTTTACGGGTGTTACAGGAGGGTGAGATTCGGCCGGTGGGCGATTCAAAATCGCTGCAGATTGATGTTCGCATTATTGCTGCAACCTCCAAAAAGCTCGAAGAAGAAATTAAAAAAGGCAGCTTTCGCGAAGATCTCTACTATCGCCTGAATGTCATGACCGTAAAAATTCCGCCCTTGCGCGAACGAACCGAAGACATTCCCCTTTTGTGCAAGCATTTTATCGGTCGCTTTAATGAAATTCTAGATAAAAATATATCCGGTTTGGCTCCGGCTGCCATGGCCCGGCTACTTGAATATCATTGGCCCGGCAACGTCCGACAGTTGGAAAATGTTATCGAAAGAGCCATGGTGATTGCCGATGATTCGCTGCTGCTGCCTGAACATTTCGCGGCAGAATTGATACACAATGACAGGCACACCCGGAATGATACCGTCTTTGAAGGATTGTCCTTAAAAGATGCACAGAAAGTTGTGGAAAAAAAGCTTATCACCCAGGCTCTCGGTGAAACCGGAGGCAATCGCACCCACGCCGCCAGACTTCTGGAAATCAGCCATCCCTCATTGCTCACCAAGATAAAAGCCTATGGAATAGACCTGTAGATGTGGTTGATTCGTCGAAATTCTCCTTTTTTCCGACTTATCAGCGCCGGGAATTTAATTTTAGTACTCCAATCCATCTATTTTGTTTCTAAGCTTGCCGGAACATTTAAAAGTGACAACTCGTCGTCCCCTGAGCATCATGTCCTCTCCGGTGGCAGGGTTTCGACCCCTGCGTTCGGCCTTGTTTTTGACGCAGAATTTACCAAATCCTGAAATCAGGACATCCTCACTTGATTCCAGGGAGTGTTTGATGATTTCAAGCAAGCTTTCAATAACTTCCACTGATTTTTTTTTAGTTAAACCAAGGTTGTGAACTGATGCAACAATCTCACTTTTGGTCAAAGCCATAGTTCATCCTCCAAAAGAATTATTCGTTTTGCGACTGGGTTTCCTCTTCTTTGGCCGGCATAACTGTTTCAATTTTTTTCATTATAATATCAACATGTTGCATGATCTCATCAAGTTCAGCTTTCAACTTCAAGTCTTCTCTATCCTTCATTCAGGTTTCTCCATCAAAAAAGATATTGCGAAATGGTTTAGCAACAACGATATTAAACCCCGCTGTTGCAACTTTGGGGTAACTTGTCGCGATTATTCATTGTGAGGGTATCAATCGTCGCCAATAGCCTCGAACACACTGTAATTATAAAGAATATATTGATATTGAATTTATGTCAAGCAACTTGTTGAAAAAATACGGATCAGGATATAATCGTTGCTTCGCAATTGAAAAATAAGACAATTCATGGGACCTGCCCGCCATTGCCCTTGACACCCTTATATTGATGTGGCCGCAAAAAGGCACAAAAAGAACAGGAATGAAATTTTACACTTAAAAATTTCAATAGGCTATAAGATGAAATTGCGAGAATTTTGACTTTTTACGAAATTGTCGGTATTAATTTGAGCCTTATTGTTTTTTTTTAGAATTTTTTGGAATAACCCTGACCTTAATAGATCGTCGCTGTGATGCATTCAGCGTCGATCAAAAAACAAATTTGGAGGACCCATGCAAGCCAAAACCAACCAGTTGCTGTATTTGTCTTATGCCGATGTGACCCGGGTGGCGCTTACGATGGCCGAAATTATCGATTCCATGGAAAAGATGTTTCGAGCAAAGGGGGAAGGGAAAACCGAGATGCCCCCCAAACCGGGCATTCATCCCGGCGGCGGTGATAATTTCATCCACGCTATGCCGGCTTACATCCCGGATCTGAAATCTTCCGGTATCAAATGGGTCAGCGGCTTTCCGAAGAATCCTGAAAAGGGGCTGCCTTATATTTCAGGGCTGGTGATTTTCAACGATGTGGATACCGGTCTGCCCCTTGCCGTCATGGACTGCGTGTGGATCACCGCCAAACGTACCGGCGCCGCCAGTGCGATTTCCGCCCGTTATCTTGCCCGACCGGAATCCACTGTAATGGGGATGTTGGGTTGCGGCGTGCAGGGACGCAGCCATGTGGCAGCGATGAATGTTTTATTCCCGCTGAAAAAAGTGATGGCCTACGACCTGAATCCGGATGTCCAATCACAATTTGCCGGGGAAATCAGCAACAATTTTGATCTGGAAGTTATACCGGTGAAAACCCCCCGGGAAGCCGTAAGCGGCTGTGATATCGTTGTTACCGCCGGCCCGATGATGAAAAAGCCACACGGCACCATCCAGGCCGGATGGATGGATGAAGGTACCTTCGCGTCGCTTGTAGATTACGATGCTTACTGGCAGCCGGCAGCCATGCATCAAGCCGCCAAGTTTTGCACGGACGATATCAACCAGTTTCGCATGGCTCAGCAAACAGGCTATTTTAAAGATATCCCCGAATTGCATGCTGACCTGGGAGAGCTGACTACCGGGCAAAAACCAGGCCGTCAGACACCTGAAGAGCGCACCATGACCGCCAACCTGGGTCTGGCTCTGAATGATCTGGCTGTCGCGCCTTTAATTTACCAGAAAGCCAAGGACAGGGGCATTGGAACCTGGCTGGATCTTTAAGCATGATAATCGTCGATTTAACAGCATAGGCGTGCGGATTAAATTTAACTAGTAAAGAAAAACACAGAAAAATAGTCGAGTTAATTGTCTTCGCCCCTTCCAGGAGGCTCCCTGAGGCCTCCCGCTTTACGGGAGAAGCATTCACTCTGCAACCCGAATCTATTAAGCCGATAAGCCGAATTCAGGAAGGCGGTTGACATCCAGAGTTCAAAATGATTATATATCCAACCATATCCGGGATTCGGGGCAAACTGAGAAACCGCAAGAATAACCGAGTATAACCTGTTTTAACCCCAATTATAGGGATGGTGTCCGAGGTAGCGCATTTGCTATGGCTGAACTGATAATGGAAAAGGTTTCGAAACGATTCGGCGGCCTGCAGGCAGTGGAAAAACTGGATCTGAACGTACCGGAAGGAAAAATTTTAAGCCTGATAGGTCCGAACGGCGCCGGTAAGACCACGGTTTTTAATATGATCACCGGGGTCTATCCGCCCACCGAGGGCGCCATCACCTATAAAGGTACTAAACTGAACAATCTGAGGAGCAACCGTATCGTTGCCCACGGAATTGCGAGGACTTTTCAGAATATCAGACTGTTCAAATCCATGACGGTGCTGGAAAATGTTCAGGTCGGCATGCACTGCCGCACCAGAAGCGGGGCTGTCAGAGCCCTGCTGAAAACCCGGTTTGAAAAGCAGGAAGAAAAAAATATCAGCGAAAAAGCGTTCGAGATCCTGGAATTTATCGGATTGAAAGCCCACCTGAACGATTATGCTTCCAGCTTGCCCTATGGTGGACAACGGCGGTTGGAAATCGCCAGAGCCCTGGCTACTCAGCCTGAAATACTGCTTTTAGATGAACCGGCGGCCGGCATGAACC
This sequence comes from Deltaproteobacteria bacterium, assembly GCA_024277475.1. Next base: position 4,189 of record JAJRVC010000586.1, on the reverse strand, counting down.
CCAAAGAAACGGCCGAGTTGATGGAGCTGATTATCAAGTTGCGTGATACCGGGCTGACCATCTTTCTGGTGGAGCATGATATGCGCCTGGTCATGGGCATTTCACAAATGGTAACGGTGATGGATTACGGTCAAAAAATCGCTGAAGGAACGCCTCGGGAAATCCAACAAAATGAAACTGTTATTGAAGCTTACCTGGGGACCGGGGCCAAAACATAGAAGTCAAGGAGTCAAAATCACAACTAACAAAAAAAGGAGGTAGCATCATGAAAAAAGTTGGCATTTTTGTTCTGAGTTTGACCTTAATTCTGGGATTTCACGGTTTGGTTCTGGCCAAAACCCTTAAAATCGGTACCTTGAGCCCGCTGACCGGGCCTTATGCCCAGGACGGTACGGACATTTTACAGGGAGTCAAAACAGCGGTAGCCGTATACGGACCGGTTAAAGGTTATGATAAGGTCGAGGTGCTTCCCGGCGACAGTGCCTGTGATGGCGGCAAAGCCACTATGGCCGCCAACAAGCTGATCAACAGTGATGTCAATGTCGTCATTGGCGCCTATTGCTCTTCGGCCACCGAACCGGCCCAGATCCCGCTGATGGAGGCCGAAATCGTCCAGATAACACCGGCTTCAACCAATGAACGCTTGACCGCCAAGGGCTACAAGTATTTCTTCCGGATGCCCCCCCGGGACGACGTCCAGGCCTGGTCCACGGTTCGGTTTTTCGAAAATAAATTGAAGGCCAAAACCGTGGCCCTGATCGATGACAAGCAGACCTACACCAGCGGATTGACCGCCAACATCAAAAAGTTCGCCAAAGAAAACGGCAAGGTTAAAATCGTCGCTCATGAACATATTACGCCGGGCGACAGCGATTTTACGGCTGTCTTGACAAAACTGAAGAGGATCAATCCGGACGTTATTTACATGAGCGTGTATCAACCCGAAGGTTCCAAAATGATTCAGCAGGTCCGCAAACTTGGTCTCAAATCCGTTTTCGTTAGCGAGGATGCAGTCTTTCATCCGAAATTTCTGGAAATTGGGGGACCCTCGGCCGAAGGGGTTTATCTGACCTTTGCCAAGGCACCGGATACACCGGAGAGGCAGCAGTTTGTCAAGACTTACAAGGCGATGTGGAAGGCGAATGCCGTCGGCTCTTATGCTTATTACGCCTATGACGCTGCCATGATGGCCCTGGCCGCTGTCGATAAGGCCGGCACAACCAAAGCTGATGTACTGCAAAAAACCATCCGCGCCAACACCTGGCCCGGTGTGACCGGTGACATCAAGTTTGATGAGCATGGTGACCGTAAACTGGCTCACATTGTCTGGGTCGTCAAGGACAATCAGTTCGTACCGTATTGGGACCCGATGACTGGTAAAGATCTGTAAGATAGAAACAGAGGACAGAAAACAGAAGACGGAGGACAGATAACAGAGGACAGATAACAGATAACAGAGGACGGAAGATAGAAGAATTCGGCCTCCGGGCCATAGGGGCCTACGCCCCGGTGGGGATGTGGAATGTGGAAAAAGGCATAGCGCATAGTTCCGAATTTCGATATCTGACCTCTGTCCTCTGACTTCTTTTTTAAACCCCGAACGGTGAACCCTTAACTCTGAACCTGTGAACGGTTACCCTAAAGAAGGATTTTCCGCCTTATGGACATGTCCGCATTTTTGTTACAGCAGTTCGTCAATGCCATTTTTCTTGGCAGCATTTACGCCCTGATCGCCCTAGGCTACACCATGGTGTACGGTATCATCGAATTGATCAATTTCGCCCATGGGGAATTGTTTACCGCCGGCGCCTTTATCGGTGTTATCGTTTTAACCGCTCTACAGCAGATCGGATGGGTGGAAAGCCATTTTATCCTGACCATGGTTATCGTCTTCGCCATGGCCATGGGCTATGTGGCTGTTCTGGGTGTGGCCCTGGAACATGTGGCCTATAAACCTTTGCGGGAATCCTCTCGTCTGGCAGCACTTTTAAGCGCTCTGGGTATGTCGATCTTTCTGTCCAACGGGATGATGCTCAGCCAGGGAGTTTCCGACCGGCCTTATCCCCAGGTCTTCGGCGTCGAAGGTCTCGAAATTTTGGGTGCCAGGATTACCAACGGCCAGATATTCATCATTCTGCTGGCGGTCGCTTTGATGATCGGGCTGCAGTTGTTCGTTCACCGCACCCGTCTGGGCAAGGCCATGCGGGCGACGGCGCAAAATAAGACCATGGCCCGCATACTGGGTATCAATATCGATATGACCATCCGCATAACCTTTATGATCGGACCGGCCCTGGGGGCGGCCGCCGGTGTGATGGTGGGACTTTTTTACGGTGCCGTGCGATTTGACATGGGATTTATTTTTATGATCAAAGCCTTTGCGGCTGCAATTTTAGGCGGCATCGGCTCCATTCCCGGTGCCATGATCGGCGGGTTGATCATCGGAGGGATCGAAGTGATGTGGGCAGCGTTTCTTCCTAGCGCCTGGAAAGATGTCACCACATTCACCGTTTTAATCCTGGTTTTGTATTTCAGGCCGAGCGGTCTTTTGGGCGACAGTGCGGCGGAGGTGCGTGTCTGATGGTACGGCAAGAACTCAAAAAAGTGGTGATATATTCTTTTTTTCTGGCCATCCTGCTTATCCCTATGCTCGGATTCAGGACCACTTCTTTTGAATCCGGCCGGGCATTTAAAACCCTTGGCGTTTTTGTGGCTATTCTCGTTTTTAATTTTATTATAAAAATGATTCGTGGCCGCCGCAAGCCTACGGATGTGCAAAAAGCACCTTTCACCGAACGAATGGGCGAAAAAATCAACCGTGTCCCTAAAATATACACGCTAGGCGGATTGATCGCTCTGGCCGTTATTTATCCCTTGTTGGCAGACCGCTATATGATCGATGTGGCTATTACCTGTCTGATCTATATCTGTCTGGGACTGGGATTGAACATTGTGGTGGGCCTGTGCGGGCTTCTCGATCTTGGGTATATCGCCTTTTATGCCGTCGGGGCCTACACCTATTCCCTGCTGAATCTCACCTTCGGGCTGTCCTTTTGGGCCGCCCTGCCCATTGGTATGGTTATGGGTATGATTTTTGGCTGTATTATCGGCTATCCGACTTTGAAAATGCGCGGTGACTATCTGGCTATTGTTACCTTGGGCTTTGGCGAAATTGTTCGTCTGGTGCTCAATAACTGGGATTCTCTCACCGCCGGCCCTAACGGCCTTTTCGGCATGAAACGGCCGGCTTTATACTATCCAGGCTTCGAGGAAGATGGATTCGCCTGGCTGACCTATACTCTTAAATCCTTACCGGCCCTGTATTATCTCATCTTATTGATTGCCATTGTCATTATCATCGGGGTTCGCAGACTGGACAATTCCCGTATCGGCCGTGCCTGGATCGCTATTCGTGAGGATGAAGTGGCGGCAGAGTTATCCGGCGTGCCGACCACCTGGATCAAACTATTGGCCTATGCCCTGGGTGCCGCCTTTGCCTCGGTGGCCGGTGCTTTTTTTGCGGCCAAGTTAAGCTACACCAACCCGAATTTTTTTCTCTTTATGGAATCATGCATCGTTCTTAGCATCGTTGTACTCGGGGGCGTCGGATCCATCCCCGGCATCATTGTGGCCGGCATTGTTCTGATCGCTGCCCCCGAAATCTTCCGGGGACTGGAAAGCTACCGCATGCTGGCCTTTGGTGCGATTATGACCATCATGATGATTCTAAAGCCCGAAGGATTGATTCCGGCTTCACGTCGCAGACGTGAGTTGCATGAAACAAATAAGAAAAAGCCCACGGATTAATTAGATGTCAAACCCGCAGCCGATTCTAGAGCTAACCAATATACATACATATTACGGCAATATCCACGCGTTAAAGGGGGTTTCCTGCGCAATCCTTCCGGGTGAGATTGTTTGCCTGATCGGAGCGAACGGTGCCGGCAAGTCAACGACGCTGATGACGATTTTCGGAGTAGCACGGGCTACTCAAGGAGAAATTCAATTCAAGGGCAAGCCGATCCATCACTTGAGACCGGAACAGGTAGCCGCCAGAGGCGTGTCGCAGTCTCCGGAGGGCCGCCAGATCTTCCCCAAAATGAGCACCCTGGAAAACCTTGAGATGGGAGCTTTTTTGCGCAAGGATAAGGCCGAAATCGCCAACGACCTGGAAGGAGTGTTCGAACTC
>JAJRVC010000585.1 GCA_024277475.1 Deltaproteobacteria bacterium | reverse complement strand
GTGCCCGAGGCATACGTGTACGCATATCCTAAAATCCCGTAATCGCCACTGCCCGTCACCGTGTTGCGACTTATATCCGCCGTCAGGGTGCTGCCGGTATCACCAATATAAAAATACATCCCGTGGCTGCCGGCATCCCCGACGGTGTTGTCGTTAACCGCGATGTTGATATCCGCACCACCTGCCCCGGAAAGGTATATTGCTGTCGCGGAGGTCTGCTCCACGGTACAATTTGAAATGGTGGCACTCTGAACACCCCCCGTCACGATCCACCGGATTCCTGAAGAAGAATGCGAAACAACACAATATTGCATATCAAAGGTCTTGAGACCCAGACCCCAATTCGCTTCGATGCCTCCCCAGTCCCCTTTGGCGGGAGTAGACGCATTCGACTTGAATTGGATTTCACTGCCGGCAGTACCAATGGCCACCAACGATCCCTGAACGTACAATGAGGTGATGTCGTCACCACTATTGGTATCATCACTGCCGGCCGGGAAAATAACTTCGGCCCCGGGATTTATGGTTAGCGTCACCCCAACCGGCACCGTCACGTCGCCGGTAAGTGTGACCGTTCCCGACCAGGTCTCATCAGCCGGTATTGTTCCGGTTGTCGTTGCACCAAAAGCAATAGTTACGCTGCCTAAAATTAGAAATAGCGTTATCAAAAGTTTAAGATTCCACCCAGTTCTCAACATTCTCAATCCTTCCTCTCGGCACACCAGAATGGTTCATTTTCGAATTTAAGACACACTTCGAGCATCTTTCTGTAGTCGAGCAAGAATTGTGCCTAACGAGGAACTTATATTTTATAACATAATTTCACCGGGTTAATACTTTATTACCGAACCTGATCTCAGCTATTGTGAAAAATATTACCTAAAATTATGTAACCCAATTCATAGGCCCGACAAAAATTTATTATCCTGACTAAAAAATTGCGGCTCGAACCGCCGCATTTATATTTTTGAAACCCGCTAAAATCTGGAAATTGTATTGACAAGCACAACCATGGATGCTACTCAAAATTCTCAATTGCGCACGGCATGCTCATATGAGCGGACAGCACATTCAAGATCCCAAGCAGAATAAGGAGATGCGGGTGGCTACTTATAGCAACAGAAAATTAAACAAGTTTAACCTGAGCTACTTGATGCTTGAAGGCAGTTTCGGCGTATTTATAGCCGTGTTCCTGTTTTCAATCATTTTAATCATTTTTACGGATGGATTTTTAACCCCCCGAAACTTCTTTTCCACATCGAGAGGCTTTTCTTTATGGATCATTGTGGGGTTTTCACAAATGATGGCTCTGACCATCGGCCATATGAATCTTTCGGCCGGTGCTATCGGAGGATTAGCGGCGGTAACGGTGGGATACCTGTTTCAGGATATAGGAGCTCCGGTTTGGCTTGTCATTCCGGCCGGGCTTGCTGTCGGAGCTGCCTGCGGCGCATTCAACGGACTCTTTATTAATATAACCGGTATCAATGCCTTTATCGTTACTTTAGGATCCACCAGTGTTTTCCTTGGAATTAATTACGGTCTGACGCATGCGCTTCCCTTTTCCAAAGTCCCTGAGATTTTTGGTCTAATCGGAAGAGGAAAAGTATTCGGTACTCTACCCTATTTGTTCTTTATCATGTTGTTTGTAGCCCTTCTGCTTCATTTCATGTTCAAACATACGGTTCTTGGACGCAAAATCCTGGCCATCGGAGGCAACCAGGAAGCTGCGGTTTTATCGGGTATTAATACCAAACGTGTCATTCTTCTTGTCCACATTTTATCCGGACTAATCGCAGGTCTGGCAGGAGTCTTGTTTGTCGGTCGACTTGGAGCGGCCCACCCGACTATCGGACAAAACTGGTTATTAATGTCTTTTGCAGTCCCCGTGATCGGAGGAACCTCTTTGCAAGGAGGGAATACGTCCATCATTGGAGTCGTCTTCGGGGGAATATTAATGACCCTGCTTTCCAACGGTCTAGTTTTGCTTGAAGTGAATATTTTTCTGGAACAGCTCTTTTTGGGAATTTTGGTATTAATAGCCGTCATTGTCGATAGAGTACGTTCCGTTTATGCAGAAAAGAGATATTTTTAGCACCGAAAGGGGGTGATAAGCGGTAGCCGTCAGAATGATTCGCAACATTCATATTGCGTTAGCTACAAACCCTTAAGTTAGCAGGTGAATATGCCTGATAATCTTTTTAACAAAAAGGAGATTCCAATGAAAAAATTTTCACTGGTTATAATCGTTGCTTTAGTAGGGATCTGTATAGCTGTGCCAGGCTTGGCAAAAGAAAAGATGAAATTAGCCGTAACGGCTGTGCTTCATCCCTATTTTGCACCAATGGAATTTGCGGCCAAAGACTTTATGAAAAAAACCGGCATAAAAACCGGCTATCGGGCCACCCAGCATTTTGATCAGGAAGAGGCAAATGTAATCATCGAAGGTATGCTGGCCCTGGGATACAATGGTTTTGCCATGTGGCCCGGACATCCTGACTCCGTCAATGCTACAATTACCGAGCTCGTTAATGATGGAATCCCCGTCGTTCTCATAGCTGGACCGGCAAAATTACCGACCGATGCGTCTCTATGCATTGCGACTGACGTCGGGGCATCGGCCGCACAGGCTACTGAAAATCTGATTAAAGCATTAGGCGGAAAGGGAAATATCCTCAACCTGCTGGGACAGTTGTCTGACCCCAATACCCTGATAAGGAAAAAAGCGATCGAGGGTGTTATCGCCAAATACCCGGATGTCAACCTGCTGGCTGAAATTGCAGAAATCGATGCCTTTGAGGCGGCCACGACGAAAATAGATGCCTTTCTCTCTTCTCGCAGTAAGGAAGTGGACGGCATGGTGTCTACCGCCTATGTGGCAACAGTTGTCGCTGCGGAAGCATTAACTGAAATCGGTGACAAAAGAATCAAATTTGTCGGAATCGACGATGACCCCAAAGTGATAAAGGCAATCAAGGCAGGGTATGTGACCGGAACCATGACCCAATCTCCCTATGGCCAGGCGCTTGCCGGGCTTGAGGCTCTGAGATTATTAAAGAGCGGCTACAGCGTCAAGGAGGGCATATATTTTATTGATTCAGGATCTTTCATGGTCTCCAAAGATAATGCCGATACCTATGCCGAAATCATTAAAGAAAAGGCGATGAAAATGGTGGATAATTTGGAAAAAAATTATTTCAATCCCCCTAAATAGCAGTTTAGCGCATAAACAGGTAGGTGCTCGGAGTTTGCCCCAATGTTAGGTTTAATTTGATTTGAGCACTTACCTGATATGATTCGCCGCTGGAGATATCGGCTTGGCCACAGCTAAATCCTAACATTGGGGTAAACTATTAACGGGGAGGGGTGTTGCTATTTTAGAATTAAAGAATGTCAGCAAATCGTTTCCGGGTGTTAAAGCTTTAGAAAATGTTTCGATACTGTTTCAAGCTGGAGAGATTCATGCCCTGCTGGGTGAAAACGGCGCCGGGAAAAGCACTCTGATTAAAATTATCTCCGGATTGCAGAAAGCCGATAAAGGCGGCAATATTCTCCTTCACAACCAAGCCTACCAGGTAAATAACACCAGAGAGGCGTTTAAAAAAGGGATTCAGACGGTTTATCAGGAATTGCAGGTGATACCCCAGGCCAGTGTAGCCGAAAACATCATGCTGGACAAATTGTCTACCCGGGGCAAAACGGGCATCCTCAATTGGAAAGAACTGAACCGGGTGGCGAACATTTATCTGGAAAAAATCGGGTTGGAAGTCGATCCGACGACCACAATCAGCAGATTGAGTATTGCTCAAAGACAACTGGTCGTCATTGCGAAAGCCATCGCTTCGGATATCAAAATTTTATTGATGGACGAACCAACCGCATCATTGACCGACGAAGATGCTAAAAACCTGTTCAAGGTAACGAATCGATTAAAACAAAATGATGTCTTGGTCATCTATGTCTCCCATGTTTTGGAAGAAATATTACAGATAGCGGATAAAATAAGTATCTTAAGAGACGGCCGGTGTGTCGTGTCGGATGATGCCGCGAATATGGATCGGAAAAAAATTATTAAATATATGATCGGCCGGGAGGAGAATACTACCCTTTTTAGTTCGAATCCAATCGATAAAACCAAAAAAATCCTCGAGGTTAAAAATATTACCAAAGAAAAGAAGGCATCTAACATCTCCTTTGATCTTTATGAAGGCGAAATATTGGGTTTTTATGGATTAGTCGGCGCTGGTCGCACAGAACTGGCAAAAATTCTGATTGGGCAAGATAAACCCGACAGCGGTGAAATCGTGATTAATGGGGAAAAAGCCAAAATCCGATCCATATATGACGCCATGTCTAAATATGGCTTGGGGTATGTTACAGAGGACAGGAGAAAAGACGGTCTGATCTTATCCGATAACATTAAATCGAACATTACCATTACGGTCTGGGATCGAATATCGAATTGGTTTAACTATGTTTCCGGCAAAAAAGAAGCCGACATCAGTTGGAAGCAGATAGAAGACCTGGAAATAAAAACGTATGGTTTAAAGCAGAAAGTCGGGAATCTCAGCGGCGGGAATCAACAAAAAGTAAATGTCGCCAAATGGTTGGCTGCGGATAGCAGTATTTTGATCATTGACGAGCCGACCGTTGGGGTCGATGTCGGTGCTAAAGAATATTTTACCCGATTAATTTGGGATCTCGCGAACCGGAAAAAAAGCATCATTCTGATTTCGTCTGATATGCCCGAAATTATAAAACTAGCCAGCCGCATATTAATATTTTCGGCAAATAAAATTGTTGGTGAAATCGATAACACCAGCAAGGATTATAAGGAAATAAGTTCCAAGATCGGCAATTGTATATCTGAATTCAAAATGTGAGCTTCCCGCCTATTTTTAGAAAACCGGAAATTTAACGAAGAAACCGGAAATTCGCCGGAGCCTGATTGAAGCGTTTCAGCTGACAGGGAAAGCAGGCACAAATCCAAATCCCGTCAAGTAATGCAAAGGAGAAGACAAGCCATGACAAATTTTCCTATCATCGATACCCACCTGCATCTGTGCGACTACGACAATTTAAGATACCCCTGGATAGAAGAGTTACCCGTTCTGCAAAGATCTTTTCTTTTGTCGGATTACAATCAAGCCTGCGGGGCGGTCGAAATTGAAAAAATGGTATTCGTCCAGTATGAATGCGATCCGCTCCAATATAAAGACGAAATCGCATTTGTATCGTCAAAGGCGCAGGAGGACCGTCGCCTCTGTGGAATTGTCGCCTGGGCGCCGCTGGAAAAGGGAGATGCGGTCAGGCCCGAATTAGAGGAATTGACACACAACACGCTCATAAAGGGGTTCCGACGGATCATCCAATTCGAAGAAGATATTGAATTTTGCCTCCGCCCCGATTTTATTAAAGGCGTGCAGCTTCTCGCACGATTCAACTGGTCCTTTGATATTTGTATTGCTCATACCCAGTTGGCCAACACGATTAAATTCGTAAGACAGTGTCCCGAAGTTCAGTTTATTCTCGACCACATTGGAAAACCCGACATCAAAAACCGCCTCTTCGAACCCTGGGCCACTGAAATAAGGGAATTAGCGGAATTTGAAAATGTATCCGGCAAAATATCAGGTCTGATAACCGAAGCAGATCATGAACATTGGATGAAAGAGGACCTTAAACCCTATATCGATCACGTTATCAACTGCTTTGGCATCGATCGGGTAATGTTCGGCGGCGACTGGCCGGTCGTCACCCTGGCCGGAAATCTTCAGGATTGGCTAAAGAGTCTTAAATGGGCGCTGGGCGGGGTTTCAGCAGATGAAATGCACAAGCTATTTTATGATAATTCGCTGCGTATCTACCGGATGGATTAATAAATTCAGAAAGCCGGCGAAGACGAGTGCAGGGCTCCAATGGAGTCGTTTTATAAGCTGAAGCAAGATCTCCTATCCACGGTAGAACCGGGGGCACCACCGAGTACTTCCCTGAAATTCCGTGGTGACAAATAAACGCAAGAAGGCGGCATAACCTTAGGATATTAGTAAAAAATGGAGGAAAAAATGGCAGAAACTGCTGAGATAAAATTTACCGGCTCGGTTCTGGATTTGGTAAAACAGACCGGTATTGATATTGTTCAAGAGGAAGGGGTAACCTTCTGGCAGGGCGGGTATGGCGGACAAACCAAATCCAGAGGGCCATTGGTCGGGAAAAAAATAGCATGTCTCGTCGGCAGTGAATTCAGTGATTTTCAGGCCTATTACATGGCCTCCTACATTGGAGAATACGGCGGTGAGCTGGAATTTCTCTGCGTCGACTGGGTGGTCTATAAATTTACGCGTCCCAACATTAAAACCAAAGGCGTGGTTGGAATGTGGGGCCTTACGCTGGATCCGATCCCGGTTATGGGGCCTTCAAAGCATACCTGCAAAAATTTGAAGGATGCCGATTCCAAAGATTACGATGCCGTGGTTATCCTTGGCGGCCATTCTGCAGATGTCATCGTGACAGAGGACGAAGTCAGGAATTTTCTGAACACCGCTTCCAAAAACGGCGCCGTCATCGGGGGGATCGGCGCCGGAATTATGCCGATGATCAGGTGTGGTGTTATAACGGACAAAACATGTACCGGCAACAATCTTGTTGATTATATGCTGAAAAAGATCGCCAAATTTGAAGATTCGCCGGTGGTCATCGACGGCAGGGTTATCACTGCCAAAGACACGGTGGACACACCTGCATTTGTTCGTATCCTCTGCAAAGCCTTTGAGCCGAACTTTGATGACCATCGCCGGGGAATTTTGTCTGGTAAAAGCATGCTGGTAATTGCCGGCGAAGACTTCGAAGATATCGAGCTTGCCGTGCCTGTGATGGAATACCTTTATCGAGGTGCAAAAGTTACACTGGCGACATTTCCCCCCGTCATACGTTCCCGACCTCCCCTGGTAGGCCTGGATGTCGTACAGGGCAACTTCGGGATGTCAGTGCCGCTGCAGGAAATCCCCGAGACTTACTACACGATCAAAAAGCTGGATGCAGTACGCATGGATGATTTCGACGCCATTCAAATACCGGGTGCCATGTGCCCCTATAATATGGTTGAAACCGGGACACCGCTGGAATTTCTGAAACAGGCGAATGCTGCCGGCAAGATCATAACCTACATCTGCCATGGGGGCATTCCCGTTGCAGCGGCTGACCTGATAAAAGGAAAAAAAGCCACTGGATGGCAGGCCTCAAAAGATTCAATTGAAATCATGGGCGGCGAGTACGACGAGAATTGGGCGGCTGTCGTTGACGGTAATCAGGTTTCCGGTCGAACACCACCGGAAATACCAGAGTATGTTGATGCCATTATGGTTGCGTTACTGAAGGGATAGCAGATGATATTAAAGTGTGGAGTGCATCGACATCATTATTCCATATTCGACGTTCATTTTTTGGCACAAGGTTGGATGGTAAAAGGGTGAAATCTGTGCGCGAACGAGACATTATAAAAATTTGCTATCTATTTTATAATGAAGGTATGTCCCAGATCGAAATCGGCGCCAAGATGGAGATGAGTCGCTGGAAAGTAGGCCGGGTTATTAAGGATGCCAGGGAGCGTGGACTTATCGCAATCACCATCAACCACCCCCAAGTTGATCTAACAGAGATTGAAATAAAAATAGCAAAGAAATTCAGGATCAAGCAGGCCATTGTGGTGGGCATTAACGAATTCAGCGGGGAATCCCCTTTAAACCAGATTGGTGCTGCCGGAGCGCAGTATCTTGCATCAATTATCCACCGCTATCGAATCCTCGGTGTGACCTGGGGGCTTACCATGTCCCATGTTGCCAAAAATCTGCCGAAAATTAAAACAGGCCGGCTGGAACTTGCTCAAATCGGCGGTGGCATTGGCACCATCGAAGGTACCGACAACCCCGCCTTAACGACGATGCTCGGCCAAAAAATGTCGGCCAATGCCCATGTTATTCAAGCGCCAATTATTGTCCGCGACAAATCCATTCGGGATACTCTTTTTAAAGAAAACAAAATCCAGCAAACCCTAAAAATAGCAAAAAAAGCTGATATCGTCATGTTTGGTGTCGGTCTTGTTGTCTCCGAGTCGCTTTTGTGGCAGTCCGGTTTTTTAAATTCCAAAGAGGTAACCCTGTTAAAAAAAGCGGGTGCTGTCGGAGCCATTTGTGGACGTTTTTTTGATGACCGGGGAAAGCAGTGCTGGCAGGATCTGGCTGATCGAACCATTGGACTCAGCCTCAACGAACTAAAAAATATTAAACATAAAATCCTGATCGCTACGGGAAGAGAAAAACTCCAGGGCATTCTTGGTGCCCTTAAGGGGGATCTTGCAGACGTGCTTATCGTCGACCTGGATACAGCCCAACGCCTATTGGATACGTAACAGCCGTAAATTCGATAGTTCAGATCATAGGGATAATCCTCATTAATATCCTATTAATTTTTTGCCTTGCGGGCGAGCCGGAGGCTTCCATCTGTTACCCTATTTAGGACTTGCGATAGGCAACCCATGAATGTTTTATTACCACAACCGATTGAGACTGAAGCGATTTCTCTTCTTGAAAGGGAAAACTGCATTGTCATTACCGCTCCTGACCCGAAACCTGAGACCGTTTTGCCGCTTCTCAAAGACGCCCAGGCCCTCATATTAAGGACCGGCATCACGATCAGCCGTGACTTGATCGAAAGTGCGAATGAATTGCGGGTGATTTCCCGTACCGGCGGGGGACTCGACAATGTGGACGTGAGAGCGGCCACTGAACAAGAAATCATTGTAACGTCCAATCTCGGCGTGAACACAGTCAGCGTCGCCGAACATGTTTTTTCAATGATATTGGCTCTTTCGAAAAGACTCAGGCTACTGGATAATGCCGTACGTAAGGGCTATTTTGACGTCCGCTACCAAAACCTGCCCAGAGATATTCACGGCAAGACCATCGGTTTGCTGGGATTCGGCCGGATCGGTTTTAAAATCGGACAAGCCTGCCACCAAATTTTCGGCATGCGGGTCATCGCCTGTGACCCCTATCTAACCGATGAAAAGAAGGCCGAATACCGCAACTGGGTTACAGTTGTCGAACTGGAAGAGCTGCTCTCGGAATCGGATGTCATCTCAATCCATGTCCCGTTGACCGACAAAACACGGCATCTGGTGGATGCCGCCGAGATCGCTCTCATGAAACCGGATGCACTGCTGATCAACACTTCCCGGGGAGGCGTCGTCAATGAAACCGCCCTGGCTGCAGCATTGCAGAATGATAAGATTGCCGGTGCAGGACTGGATGTCTTCAGCCAGGAGCCTGTTCAGGCGGACAACCCGCTTTTGAAAATAGACAATGTAATTCTGACACCTCACACTGCGGCGCTCACCCGAGAGTGTGTTACCCGCATGGCAACCGAGGCTGCCAAATGCGTCCTCGATGTTTTTGCCGGCCGTGAGCCCCGGAATGTCGCCAACAGGCAAATACTGAAATCCGGACGTTGGAAACATCTCCGGCCGATTGAAACTGCGGCCTAGTTGTTCTCACACAGAGCACACTGAGTACACAGAAACTTTTTACCTTTATTGGAGATTTAAGAAATGAAAAAAGAATTCTCAGGTATTGCGGCACCGATTGCGACACCCTTTGTAAATCAGGAAGTAGCATACGACCGTCTAAGATCCAACATGCAACAATACAGGCAGACAAAACTGGCGGGATTTT
>JAJRVC010000584.1 GCA_024277475.1 Deltaproteobacteria bacterium | reverse complement strand
ATCCTGCTGGTGGCGTTGGTGGCTGCCCTCGGTCCGGTGCTGGCCAGACTGCCCATTGCCTGGTTGCAGCTTGCGGTAGGCATACTCCTGTTGCTGTTCGGTATGCGTTGGCTGCGTAAAGCCGTTCTGCGGGCCGCGGGCATCATCGCCCTGCACGACGAAACAAAAATATATGCACGGCAAACCGAACAACTACGCGCCGGTGCTGAAACCCTCAACCCCTGGGATCCCATCGCTCTGATCACCAGTTTCAAGGCTGTGGTTCTGGAAGGACTGGAAGTCATTTTTATTGTGATTGCCATCGGCGCCGGCGGCAACCTGCTGATTCCGGCCTCCCTGGGCGCCGGCGCTGCATTGATTCTGGTGATTGTACTGGGACTGGCCGTGCACCGGCCCCTGTCCCGCGTCCCTGAAAACGCGCTCAAATTCGCCGTCGGCGTCATGCTGTCCGGTTTTGGTGTTTTCTGGATTGGTGAGGGGGCCGGCTACGAGTGGCCCGGGGCGGATCTGTCGGTGCTGGCGCTGGTGGCCGGCTTTTTGATCACGGCCTTGCTGGCGGTGCGCCTGGCCCGCCGGCCGGACAACCTCCATGCCTCGCAATCCAACATATAGGCCAAGCTCATGAACTGGCTGAACACCGCCCTCAGAGAAATATTCTCGCTGTTCGTCGATGATGTTCCTTATTCACTGGCGATCGTCGCCTGGATCATTGCCGGAACCCTGCTCTTACCGGCGCTGAGTCTGGGCCGGGAAATCCAGGCCGGCCTCCTGTTTCGCGGTTTTGCTCTTATCCTGCTGATCAGTGTCCTGCTCACCGCAAAGCGGTCGCATTCCGGATAATCGGCTACACACGTCGGCGCAACGCCTTCGAACAATCTCATTTATTAAGATTCATTAATTCCAGTATCTTTGCATAGCGGTACTGGCGTAGATTCTGTCGGGAATTGAGAAGGATTAAAATCACAATCACAAAATGTGTTCCCACCTCAAAGCCGGGCTGAACAGCGGCGCTCCAGGCAGACCACGCCGCCAGGCCCAGACCCACAATGACACTCGCAAGCGAGAGCGCCAGGTAGGGTTTTTTACGCCGCACCGCCTTAATGGCAAAATTAGTTTCTGACTCGGTCAACATCCATCGCCCTCGCTGCAAACAAGAAATCAACCCATGACACTGAAGAGCACCACAAGCTCGAAACTGATATTGCTGGTTTCACTGTTTTTAATTGTGACCGGAAATTTCAGATTCTTCAGCGGTGTTCTCGAGGTGTACCCGTTCAACGGCAATAACGCATTATTTTTATTGTCTCTGGCCATCGTCTTTGCCAGTGTCAGCGTCTTCACCCTCGCACTGATCAGTTACAAATATACGATCAAACCCTTATTGATCACTGTCCTTGTACTCTCCGCGTTGAGTGCCTATTTCATGGACACGTACAACGTCGTGATTGATTATGTGATGATCGACAGCATCATCAATACCGACGTTGCCGAAGCTGCCGATTTACTCTCCGTTAAATTTTTCATCTATCTTGGTCTGCTTGGCATTGTGCCGTCAATACTGGTTTATAAATTAAAAATAATTCATCCCTCACCTGGAAAAGCCTTTCTTGTTCGAATAAAACTGTCCGCGGCAGCCCTTGTTGTCGCTGCCGTAATGATTGGGATTTTTGGAAATTTCTATGCCTCATTTTTTCGGGAACACAAGCCGCTCCGATTTTACTCCAACCCCGCGTACTATGTGTATTCAACCGGTAAATATATCAGTAGATTTTTTAAACAGAAGTCAATACCGTTCAAGCGCATCGGCCTGGATGCAAAAATCCCGGCTTCCGACGAGAGCCGAGAACTGGTTATTTTTATCGTTGGCGAAACCGCGCGATCGGATCATTTTTCGCTGAATGGCTATAACAAAAAAACCAATCCGTATTTAGAAAAAGAAAACGTCATCAGCTTCACAAATTTCCGATCCTGCGGCACCGCCACGGCGGTCTCCGTCCCCTGCATGTTTTCCATCTATAACCGCGCCGATTACAGCAAAGCGAAGGCCAAAGCGAGTGAAAACTTAATGGATATCCTGCAACGGGCCGGGGTCAATATCGCCTGGTTGGACAACAGCACGGGGTCCAAAGGCGTTGCGGACAGAATCCCTTATGAAAGCTACAGAACACCGGATACCAATCCGATTTGTGATATTGAATGCCGCGACGAAGGGATGCTGGAAGATTTACAAAATTATATTGATGCAAACCCACAAGGGGATATATTTATCGTACTACATCAAATGGGCAATCATGGTCCCGCGTATTACAAACGCTATCCCCCACAATTTGAAAAATTTACACCCACCTGCCAAACCAACCAGTTAGAGAAATGCAGCGTTGAGGCCATCAACAACACCTATGACAATGCCATACTGTACACTGATTATTTCTTGTCTAAAACGATCAAATTACTGAGTAATAATGATGACAAATTCGAGTCGGTGTTATTTTATGTCAGCGACCATGGCGAATCCCTGGGAGAAAAAAACTTATACCTCCATGGCCTGCCTTATGTGCTGGCCCCGGATGCGCAAACGATAGTACCTGCAATCCTGTGGTTCAGTAACAGCTTTGAAAAAGATGAAATCAATTT
>JAJRVC010000583.1 GCA_024277475.1 Deltaproteobacteria bacterium | reverse complement strand
GATTGATATGTCGGATGATCTTTATAAATCTCTTTGGTGGCAATGGGAGAACCGGAAATTTAAAAGAAGCCCTTATGTTTTTGTCGATGATCAAAAAGGCCCGCATTACGGAAAACCCTATAAAGCACGAAGGCGATTTATGGCGGGGCTCTGTAAGAGGGCCGATATTCGCAAATTCGGTTTTCATGCTCTGCGGCACTTTGTCGCGTCCGTGTTGGACAGCAAAAATGTACCGCTAAAACAGATACAGCTCATCCTCGGACACTCGAAGCCAACTACTACAGACCGATATTTAGGAGATATTCACCAGGGGCAAAAGGTATTTATGGAAAAAATTTCTGAAGCCTTGGTACCCGAAACGGTACCCGAAAATAAAAAAGAGGTTAGCGATGAAAACCGCTAACCCCTTGATATTATTGTGGCGTCCCCAAGGGGATTTGAACCCCTGTTGCCGGCGTGAAAGGCCGGTGTCCTGGACCAGGCTAGACGATGGGGACGTAAGTAAATTTTAGTGTGTTTTCTGCCCCAGTCGGCTTCCGATCCGCTGTTGCCCCGCTTAAATACACGGGATGTCCTCGACCAGGATAAACGCTGGGACACAGGTTTTTCGCATAGACAAAGCGCATGGCGTAATAAAGAGTGGCCGGACATACCCCCTCTGCGCTTGGTGCTATACGCCAGTTCATCTTAATGGTGGGCCGTGCTGGGCTCGAACCAGCGACTCTCTGCTTAAAAGGCAGATACTCTACCGACTGAGTTAACGGCCCGTTGAAAACCCAGTAACTAATTCCATTCTTTATTAATGTCAATAAAAATAGTAAATATTTTGATTATTTTCGCCAAAATTCCGGAACAACCAGGATAATCACGGTAAATATCTCCAGCCTTCCCAATAACATACACCAGACCAGCAACCACTTCCCAAGAAAAGGTATCAAAGCATAATTTTCCACCGGTCCGACCATGCCGAATCCGGGCCCGATATTGCCGATGGTAGCTGCAACGGCTGCAAAAGAAGTGGTAAAATCAACTCCCAAACCCGCCAGCAACACCGCGCTCAGGGAAAAAAGGCCCACATAGAGAGCCAAAAACCCAAGGACACTGCGCATGATATCATCCGGCACCGGTTTGCCGCTGATTTTGATATGGGACACCGCATGGGGATGAATCAGTGAGAACAGCTCTTTATAACAGTATTTAAAGCAAAGCATGATCCGCAGGCATTTCATACCGCCGCCGGTGGAACCGGCCGACGCCCCCAGAAACATGCACAATAGCAAAATAAGCTGGGACATGGCTGGCCATTTTTCGTAATCTGCAGTGGCAAAACCGGTGGTGGTAACAATGGACACCACCTGAAATGCGCCGTATCGTAACGCCTCACCGATAGTTTCATACACGCTTCCAAAAATATCCAGGCTCACCACCGAAGTAATCAGGACAACCGCTCCAATGAAGAACCGGCATTCGGAATCCTGCCAGAATGCCAGGGTTTTCCCCCGCAGCATCTGATAGTGAAGTGAAAAATTAATACCTGCCAGCAGCATGAAGAATATGAACACGCAATCAAAATAAACACTGTCGAAATACGCAACGGAGGAGTTTTTTGTAGAAAAACCACCGGTGGGCATGGTGGTGAAGGTATGACAAAGGGCATCATACAGGCTCATGCCGCCGAGCGTGAGTAAAAGGACCTGGGCCAGCGAAATAAGCACATAAACTTTCCACAGGATCATGGCCGTATCACGGATACGGGGTTTAAGCTTATCAGGAACGGGACTGGGCACTTCCGCCTTGTAAAGCTGCATGCCGCCGACACCCAGAAAAGGAAGAATTGCCACCGACAGCACAATGATACCCATACCGCCCAGCCACTGGATAAAACTGCGCCAGAAAAGAAGCCCCTTTGACAGGGCCTCAATATTGGTCAGAATGGAAGCTCCCGTAGTGGTAAATCCTGAAACAGATTCAAAAACTGCGTCTGTGAACGTAAAATAGCCATCCCCCAGATAAAACGGCAGTGCTCCAAACAAGCCAACGACGGTCCACCCCACCGCCACAATCGCCATGCCTTCACGCTGATTGATGACTTCTGCCTTGGCCTTGCGAAAAATAAAATAGAGTGTTGATCCGGCAACTACGGTGATTGCCATGGATTCTAAGAGGGGAATCAGGCTCTGATCCTGGTAATAGAGCCCGACCAACAGGGGAAAAATCATGGTCAGTCCAAAAAAAAACAACAATACCCCGAGAATATTCAGGATAAACCGCCAGCGCATCTAAAAATACTCCAGTTTGACGGAAAGAATTTTTTCAACCTTAGGTATCGCCTGTCTGCGCGCAAAAATGATGACGCGGTCCTCCGGCCGGATGATACTGTCGCCGGTCGGTATGATGATGTCATCTTGTCGGATGATACCGGCCACTATGGCCCCTTTGGGGAAGGAAATCTGTTTGAGGGGCCTGTCCACGATCTCCGATGTTTCAAGCGCCAGGGCCTCCATGACCTCCGCCTGCTCTCCTTTAATGGAAATGGCTGAAAGTACCTTGCCCCTGCGGATGTGCTGCAAAAGCGTGTTGATCGCCGAAAGCCGGGTGCTGACCACCTGCTCGATGCCGATGGTTTTCATTAACGGAAAATAGCTGAACCGGCTGATCTTGGTGATGGATTTTTTGGCACCCATGCGCGTCGCTAAAAGTGAAGCCAGTATATTCGTCTCTTCATTGCTGGTCAACGTAATGACCACATCGATATCCTGAATATTTTCTTCAGCTAAAAGGACCTGGTCAGATCCATCACCGCAAAGCACGACTGTCCGGCTTAACCCTTCGGCAATTTCGGCGCAACGGTCGGGATTATGTTCGATGATCTTGCAATAAATACTATTTTTTTCCAGGCTTCTGGCCAGACGGAATCCGATATTTCCACCGCCGATTATCAGCGCCCGCTTCAGAGGTTGATCATATTTGTCAAAAATCGCCAGAGTTTCCTGCAGCTTATCTTCCTCGCTGATAAAATAGACCAGGTCGCCGGGCATCAGGTAGTCATTTCCCCTGGGTATAATCAATTCTTCCTCACGCACCACAGCGGCGATAAGCAGTCTGACATCGGTTATTTTGTGCGGTATCTCGGCAAGTTTCACACCGGCCAGGCGTGAATTTTTATCCAGATAAATACCGATAAATTTTATGCGGCCGCCGGCAAACTCGCCCACATCCGCCGCTCCCGGCACACTCATCATGCTTTCAATCGTCTTGACCACTTCGATCTCAGGATTAATGATGGTGTCGATGTGGGGTGCATTGTCACGAAAATGATCGTGGTATTTATCAAAATCGCCATCGCGCACCCGAGCCAGTTTTTTGGTGGAGGGTGACAGCATATTGGCCACCAGACAGGCCACCAGATTGGCTTCGTCGCTGTCGGTGACGGCAAGAATGACCTCCGCATTGCCAATGCCGGCCTCTTCCAAAACCACCGGACTGCTGCCCGAGCCCTGAACCACCTGCACGTCCAGATTGTCGGACACCCGCCGAATGGCATCGGCATTTTTGTCGATGACCACAACTTCTTTATTTTCCAGTGACAGATGGTTGGCGATATGAAAACCAACCTCACCTGCACCGACGATAACGATTTTCAATGATTTAGCTCCCCGCTTTCATGGTGCCAGAGGCCGATTGATGATTGACTATTTACGGATTAGCATTTACTACAGACAAAACCTCATGTCAATTGCCTGAATAGCGGGATCAATTTGGGGATTTCATCCCAATTGGATTGGTGAATTGCTGATATGTTGGGATAATAGGTATGATATTAATCATTTGCGATCTATTTACCCCGGCCTCCAGCTCGATTTCCATCGTCCCCTAAATAACTACGCTCCCAGGGTAGAGCAACGGGCCGGGTAGAGATGACAGGTGATCGCTATTTCTGTTTTGCAGCGGAGACGGGTAGATTAAAAGATAATCGCCCAACATCGAATGCTGAATGGGAAAAGAATCAAAGCCCAATTCGTCTTGCCCTATTCGATATCATTTTGCATTCCTAACTTTCCGAATTCCGCGTTCCCACTTCCGAATTCTTCTTCACTTTGCCGCCCCAAGCGAGCAAATTTTGAATAATAAACTCAATGACGTGTTGATGTGTCTGCCGCCCCTTGCCCTCCACAGTCAGCGGTTCGCCGAATTTAAAATACAGCATTTTGTGTGGATCGATAGGCCCCATGTCCTTAATCCATTTCCCGTTACGCTGAAAATCCGTTTTAATGGCCACCGGAACCACGGGAACGCCGTTTCTGGATGCCAGCTTGACCCCCAATGTATTGAAACCTTCGACATCAAACCCAACACTCCGGGTGGCCTGGGGAAATATGATAACAGAGCCGCCGTTTGAAATAAATTTACTGCCCTCGCGCATAACCACTTTCAGATCGTCGCGGGGGCTCTGCCGTGATACCGCAATCAGCTTCAGCGCTATCATAATGTGCCTGATAATCGGATAGTGACGCAGTTCCTCTTTGATGACAAAGGTAACCCTGTTAAACGCCAAAGCGATGCCGGGAAGAATAAGGGTTTCAAGAAGGCTCATATGATTGGCGATGTACACCACCGGTCCGGGTTGATTAGAGATCGCTTCCAGGCCGGAAATATTAACTTTGCCGCCGACGGATTCAACGACCTGAACAATTTTATGTGAAAACCAGGCCCATTTTTCATCATCAAGATCGCCTTGACGCCCGACAATGCCGGCATGGGTGAGAGTTGAAACCAGACGGAGGTAATAGATGAAATTCAGCCACCCCGGAAAATAGTTTCCCGGAACGCTTTGCCCGGGCGACGTCTGATAACCGAACTCGGATCTAAGCAGGTGATGATATTGATCTTTGTTCATTAGTTGCTCCTGAAGCGGGATAAAGATTCCATCCACCCGGTTAGGCTTTTTTCACTTCCGGTACTGCGACAGGATCAGACTGGCGTTGGTTCCACCGAATCCAAAAGAATTGGTCATGGCATGTTCGATGCTGGATTTTCGCATCACATTGGGCACATAATCCAGGTCACATTCTTCGTCTGCGTGGTCATAGTTGATGGTTGGAGGAATACAGCCCTCATAAAGGGCCAGCGCCGTGAATACAGTCTCAATTCCCCCGGCTCCACCGAGCAGATGGCCGGTCATGGATTTGGTGGAGCTGATTGCCAATTTGTAGGCATGATCGTGAAAAACCGTTTTAATCGCCCGGGTTTCAGCAAGATCGTTCAGCGGTGTTGAGGTGCCATGAGCATTGATATAGTCAATTTTGTCGTAGGAGAGTCCGGCATCGTCCAGCGCTGCCTGCATGCAGTTGACCGCTCCGCTGCCGTCCGGCGGCGGAGCGGTCATGTGATACCCGTCACTGCTCATGCCATATCCGGTCAGCTCGGCATAAATATGTGCGCCGCGATCAAGGGCATGTTCAAGCGTTTCAATAACCAATATGCCGCTGCCCTCTCCCACTACGAAGCCGTCCCGATCGCGATCAAAAGGACGGGATGCTTTGTGCGGTGCATCGTTGCGTGTTGACAGGGCTTTCATAGCATTAAAGCCGGCGATACATGTTGGATTGATCACAGCCTCAACACCGCCGGTAATCATAGCATCCGCCCTGCCGTTGTGGATTATTTTAAACGAATCTCCCACTGCGTGGGCACCGGCAGCACAGGCAGTAGCGATGGAGGCATTGGGGCCTTTGGCACCAAACTGAATGGAAATCATGCCGGGAGCCATATTGCCGATCATCATGGGAATGAAAAAGGGGCTCACCCGCCTGGGACCTTTGCGCTTCAATGTAATGCAGGTGTCTTCCAGTATCGAAAGACCCCCCAGGCCGCATCCGGTGATCACACCGATTTTTTTGGCATTGGTGTCGTCAATGACCAACCCGGAGTCCTCCAATGCCATGCGAGTGGCGGCTATGGAAAAAGCAATAAAGCGTTCGGTGCGTTTGGCCTCTTTTTTGGGCAGAAAATCTTCTGCCCGAAATCCTCTAACCTCCGCCGCAATTTTGGTTTGGAATTTGGTTGTATCAAATCGTGTAATTTCGCCTACACCGGATTTACCGTCACACAGGGCCTGCCAGGTCTCCTGAGCACCAATTCCTAAAGGAGTTACGAGCCCCACACCAGTTACCACAACTCGTCTGTTCAAATGGTCCTCCCGTGATTCGAGGGTTTAACCTTGCAAACTTTGCTTAATTTCGGCAAGGATGGTAAGTAAAAAAATATTTTATAACTACCTGAAATAAATTTCATTATAATACCTATTGCTAATTTATTCAAGGTTCAGGTTAAGTAATTCAAACAAACAGGATTGTCAAGCCATAATCCACAGCCGTCTACTGACCGTCACAGGCTTTCCGCAAATCGATAGTAAATATTACTGAACCCGCCCTTGTTAATAGCCGATAAGTAGCTGAAATTATATATATCATCATGGTGCAAAAAAGATCATTGCCGGTCAGAAAAAAAAACTGCACGAAATCTCGGACCATAGCCTCCAAAACATTGTGAAACTCCGGCTAAAGATTTGGTTGTCCCTGCCGATATTAAAACCATCGCAAAAAATAGTCATCGGATTTCAAATTGCACTTAGATAAAAGTGGAGTGATTTTTAAACTATAGCGGAGAACGGTTGAAGAATGCAAATTGATATGCCAAAGTATGAAGTCAGGAATGTTGATGGAGAGCTATGGGAGGATATTTCGGAGAAAAATTTTATGGAAACACTGGTGGACATCTTTGACAAAGTTTCTCCGATAATGGCTGATATACTGCATGGGAAAGAGGTCACCACCCCCTATGGTATTTACCGATTGAAAAATTGAGGACAAGTACGGCTGGGAGTTTCAATTCCTATTTATCGTTTGTGTCGTCGTGCCTTTGTGGCTATCCCTTCAGGATTACCCGGATTGGGTTTTTGAGCGCAGAAACAGATAAATCCCCCTCTCTGTCTTTGAGCCCGTGAGTACCCGCCAAAAAGTCTGGCTTATGCCTTTTTTATTTGAAAATAAAGCTTTCCGGCTATAAGTTGGACTTCGACTTTTCCTTCCTTTTGAAGATCTTCCACCTCTTTGAGAAAAAAATCATAGTTGTAACCGGGATAATCTTCCGATAAGTGTTTTGTTAAATCGTGATAAGGTGTCGGTTTGCCGGATTTCTTGAGTAGCTCATGTATTTTCGTGCTGATTTCCCTGTTTGTCCGGTATTCTTCCGAATCGCTTTTCGGCGTAATATCTGCGGTCTGATTGGTTCCAATACTCGTCCGAGCCTCAGTTTCGGTTTTGTTTTTTATATAGAATCTTGATTTATAGTTATGGGATTGTACAGTTTCGAACTCCTCAGATCGCCAGCCGAATCTTTCACTTATAATATCCAGTCGATTATTTAAATTATCCAATACTTTTTTAATGCTTCTAATCTTTACTAAAATAAGGATCCCAAACAGAGTTAGAGAAAAGGTTATCACCAAAGCACAAACCAATACTATTTGGGGTAAACCGCTTACATTAGATAGCTGTCTAAAAAAATCAAATATCATTATCTTCAATCGTCATTTTTTTCTGAAAGCGCCTCTATTAATATTTTTACTTTTTTACTTATTTTAATTGTTTCGTTATTCATTTGACTAGCAAAAATCAGCAACAGAGATATGAATATTACAAAAAAAATAGTGGTTGTCCATATTACAATAAATGTCCCCAGATTCAAATTTCCGATAAAAGTCAATAATTCTACCATCGTAACGTCTCTGTATTTCAATAACTTATTGGAATTAGGGTGATCTATGTGACCATTTTCTTTTGTAAGCCCTACAAGCTCATCCAATCTTTGAGTCCCGGTTTTCCTTTGCTGCCTTTTGCGAGCTGATTTTTATCAGAAAAAAACCATCGCTGATATTTAAGGAACCTCTTGTTTAGGCCGCAAAACTGTGTTTGTATTTACCAATAAAGATTAAACTGCTGCATCTTCTGCCTATGGCATTGTTATTTTGAAATACATCCAGTCCAAAGGGGTATAATTTGTCAAGGTCATTGGTATCGATAAAAATTTGAATAAAATCCCTACCATTTTTTTTTAGAGTATTGATCAGTTCATAGGCCGAATTACCGTCAAAATCACCATATAGCTGCAAATGAAGGCTGTCTTTGTTTCGGTAAGACAAAAGCTGGAAATTAGATGCCATTGTAATGCTCCTTTCAATCCATTAAATTCGTCTTTATTCGCAATATTTAAGATATCCTTGCGAGGTCGGTTTAAAATTCGGGATCAACCGAACTGCGAGAGACTGTAATCGCATCATATTGTCCCCGTCTGCAAATACCGTGCAAATATCATTTTTTTGAGTAAAATATTATTAATGATTGAATTTACAGGGATTTAATCGCAAGCCGATTTTATAAGGATAGAAAAGGTAGGAAAAAAAGTATCCAACTTTTGTGTAATTAAGGCCACAGTAGCTACCCGGGTTCAGAGGGCCCGTATCTGGTTTCTCTTTAAACAGAGCGAAACCATACATCAACCCCCGCCAGGCGCCGATCACCCGTGTAATTTGCTCATGAGTGACCGCTCCACCTGCGTAGTGGGAGGTCTCACCAATCCCCTGAAAGGGTGCAAAGACAATTAACTCGACTATTTAAATCCGAAATCCGAATTTCCCATGACTTCGCCGCCTTCTCACCGGACAGGAAGAACTTTTCAGGATCCACCGCTGGAAGCGGTAGTCTAATATCAGCGCTATATAAAATCGCGCTTTTTTTACGTGATTTTCTTGCTGTAAGTCATCTCTTAATGGTAACCTTTTCCATCACCACATCTTGTACCGGGCGGTCTCCCGGGCCTGTTTTAGTCGATCCGATTTCTTTAACGATATCCAGGCCTTTGGTCACTTTTCCGAAGACGGTGTGTCTTTTGTCAAGGTGAGGAGTCGGGCCCAAGGTAATGAAGAACTGACTTCCATTAGTACCGGGTCCCGCGTTGGCCATGGAGAAGATGCCTTCGCTGTCATGCTTCAAGGATGAATCAAATTCATCTGCAAATCTATACCCCGGGCCTCCGGTGCCGGTCCCCAGGGGACATCCACCTTGAATCATAAAGCCGTCAATGACACGATGAAAGATCAGCCCGTCATAAAAATTTCCTGCCCTTTCCGATTTTTGCCGACCTTCAGCCAGGTTGATAAAATTCCACACCGTTTCGGGACACTCTTTGGCAAAAAGTTCGCCTTCAAAAGTTCCCAGATTGGTTTCAAATACTACGGTGACTTTTTCATGGTCTTCCTTGTAATCTGTTTTTGTAGTCATAAAAATCTCCTTTTTTAGTCTTAGTTGTGAATTCTTTGCACATTCCGGCAAAGCATTTTCGCCACCAGGACGCAAAGTTTTAAACGGTTTTATTACCGAACAATTTCATTCCCTCCAATTTTTGAATTTCAACATCAACAATTTCGTTTTTCAGTTTATCGCCGGCATCAATCAATACCGGCAGATAATTCGAAGAAATCCCTTTCAGAAAATTCGTTGAAGCCTCTCTTTCAGTTTCGATTAGAACGGGTAATACCTGCCCGATGAACCCCTGGTAAAATTTCATTCGTTTTTCATTGCCAAGTATTCGCATCCGTTCGCACCTGTCCTTAATAATCCCCGCATCAACTTTGTCCGCTAATTTGGCAGCCTTGGTTCCGGGCCGCGCGGAAAACGGAAAAACATGCAGATAGCTGATCGGCAGTTTTCCAACCAATTTGTAAGTATTCTCAAATGCCGATTCGCTTTCCCCCGGAAATCCAATAAGGGTATCCGCACCGATGGCGGCATCGGGCATTAATCGATGGATATTATTAATCAAATCACTAAAAAACCGGGGTAAATAGGGCCGTCCCATATCCTTTAAGATTCCAGCATCGCCACTTTGAAGCGGTATATGAAAATGCCGGCAGAACATGTCGGATTTTACCGCCTGTTCAACAATTTTCCCTGTAAATTCAAAAGGTTCTATCGAACTGAGACGGACCCTGTCGATAGGCCTAAATTCCCGGATACGTTCCATGGCCGTCGAAAGATTCGCCACGGGAGATAGATCATGACCATAAGCGCCCAGATGGATTCCTGTCAGCACAACTTCTCGATAACCGGCCTTAGCCAGTTTCTCGATATTGTCCAATACATTTTCAAGCGGCATACTGCGACTACGGCCACGTGCATGGGGCACAATACAATAGGTACAAAATGCATCACAGCCGTCCTGAATTTTTAAAAAGGGCCGCGTCCGGGAAACCGTATCCGCGATAGGCATTGAAACGAAAGGACGCTTCTTGCGAATGTCACCACAGATAGAAATCGTTTGACCGGGTGCTACTTCACCGGCTGACCGAAGTAGGCGGCCTATGGTGTGCTTTTCACCGTGACCGACAATATAATTCACCCCGTCAATTGCTTTAATTTCTTGCGGTGCGGTCTGAGCATAACAGCCTGTTACGACAATTTGCGCATTAGGATTGGCGCGCTTGGCCCGGCGCACCGCCTGTCGTGACTGCATTGCGGCTTTCTGGGTCACTGCGCAGGTATTGACAATACAGATATCAGCCTCTTCGCGGTCGCGGACTGTCAGCCACTTTGAAGACAGCAAATCCTGTGCAAGTGCTTCAGACTCGGCCTGGTTAACTTTGCAACCCAGGGTTGTGATTTTGAATTTGGACATACTCAAATTTGACAACCTCGTAAAAAGTCAAGATTATCGGATTTTGACCCCATAATTTATCGAAATTATTAAGTACGAAATTTTAGTTTTGAGCTTTTTGTGCCTTTTTGCGGCCACATCAAATTTAGGTTGAGCGGTTCAGCCCATCGGACTGATCCATCCGCCTCCCAGGATCTCATCGCCCCGATAAAAAACGGCACCCTGACCTGGAGTTACAGCCGTTTGAGGATTCTTAAAGCGAACAATCGCGGTGGATTTATCCTGCGGAAAAACCATGGACGCCACCTCTTTACTGCGATACCGTACCCGGGTATACACATCCATGGGCAAGGTCGGCTCTGCGCCTATCCAATTAATTTTCACTACTTTGCATTCAGATGACAGCAGGTCCTTTTTGGCACCCACCGTCAGACGGTTGCGCTCGGTATCCAGCCGGATCACGTAGTACGGCTCCGCGGCGGGACAATTGATGCCGCGTCTTTGACCAATGGTAAACAGGTGCAGGCCGTTATGTTCGCCAATGACCTGCCCGTTTACCGTTTCGATAAGTCCCGGTCTGGAAGCAAATCCTTTTTGTGCACTCAAAAATTCTCCATACGATGTCTGCTTTATAAAACAGACATCCTGACTTTCACCACAGGTCACCGGTCGCAGCCCTTTTCGTGCCGCTATTTGTTTTACGTCAAATTTTTTCATTCCCCCCAGGGGGAAACAGGCATTTTCAAG
>JAJRVC010000582.1 GCA_024277475.1 Deltaproteobacteria bacterium | reverse complement strand
CTGGAAAAGAAAAAAGGTGGAAATAACTCTCCGGAAATACTGTTCAATGTATTCAAGTTGAGGTATGACGGCGAGGTGGTATCCATAGCGTTGTGATGATAGTGAATTGCTTAGCCTGACGGCTATGCCGTTCCGGGGTAAAATGCATTAGGTTCAACCACCGAAGAAAGCTCCGTCACAGGGTTAATTTGGAGGATGAACCTATGCATGAATGGGAGAGGTTATCCCACGTAAGATGGGATTGCAAATTATGTGCAGCTGCACATAATTGGCATTCCCACCTTGAGTGACTTAAGCTGTTTATGTTGTTCATTGAAGCCTCCTTCTCGTGACTTTGAGCGGTCCACGAGTTTGGAGGCTCCTTCATATTTCAGGAACTGTCAAACTTTTATTGCCCCCCGGCAAAGCCGGGGGTTTACTTAGAAGAAATTAACAAAAACATGGCCTATGCTGTCGAAAAAGAGCCCCCTGTGTAAAATTTTTTCAAAACTACCTCAATTTTGAGGAGGAAGTGCAGTGGGCCTCACGGATTCAGGATTCTTTCAGCTACTTCCCATTCAATATCAGAAATAGAAAAACTGAAGCAAAACTCATGTAAATATAAAATGGAAATGTATAGCGATGTTTTATTGCATCTATGTAAAAATTGAACTTGTCTTTTCCTTTTATTAGTGGCGCAACTGAACACAATGCGTCCCTGAGGTTAACCATTTCTTCATCAGATGCTGATAGTATCCACTGCTCCATAGCCGTTATTCTTTTTGCATACTCGACGGCAAAAATTCGAAAATGAACTTCCAAAATATAAAAAGAAAAAATTTCAAAAGCCAAAAGTTGAAGTAGCGATTCTCTTAGCCAATATTCCTTGATTGAAATAGCGATCGTGCCTGACCAAACGGTGATAAGCCATTTTTTAACATTATCGCAGTTAGAAAGAGCTCTATCGCTGCCTTTTTTCACCCTTTCTAGATTTTCAAGTACAAATTTTCTTTTGAACTCAAGTCGGCCATCGTTAGTCATGATTTGAATCCATTTTGAAATACTCTAATGTTTTGCAAAAAAATGGTGGACTGCTGGGGGGCTCGAACCCAACAACCCCCCTTTAATGTCGGTATCGGACCAAGTTAATGAACTGATATTTAAAAGATTAGTTTGCCAAAAGTAGGTGTTTTTAAAAGGCTTATGGTGTCCTTTTTGCTGTTAAAAATAGTGCTGTAAGGCTTTTGGGACTCTTTCGGAACGGTAACGCTATTCGTCCCAAGTCAGGACACCCCGGTTCCATAAACTCCGTTCAGTTTTATGGCCTATCTTGAGATGTTGAAATGTTGACGTTAAACATATTATCACGGTTGGAGGCTCTATGCGGAGTTTACCATCCCTGGACAAGCACTCTTTTTTTATCTTCTTCGTCCAATACTGTTGCGCAACTCTCCCAGTCAATATCGCTTACCCTGTTATATTTTTCATCAAAGGGGTGTTTGGGATGGACTGATTCGATGAGTTTCCTGGCCTCTTCCACCTCGCCGTTGGCAACATCAATCCAGACGTCCTCAAGAACATCAGGAATCTGGCCAAACAGGCCATGGATATCTTCCAGGCGGCTGGAAAGAAGCTCATGCACCCGGTCTTCAACCGATCCCTGGTAGCGCATATTATAGACATAGATTTCATCACGTACCTGGCCGATACGTTGGATGCGTCCTTTCCTCTGTTCAAGCCGGGTCGGATTCCACGGGAGATCAAGGTTGATCAATGTGCCCAGCCGCTGCAGGTTTAATCCCTCACTGGCAGCATCCGTACCGAGTAACAGCCGAATTTCTCCGGTGCTGATCTTTGCTTTCAGCTCATCGCGTGAAATTCTGCTAAAAATACCTGACCGCATGATTCCTGAATGAGTACCACCCGCATAGATGCCAATAGCCTCATCCTGCATGTCTGCCGAAAGTTGCCCGGCAAGCCACCAGATAGAATCAAAATATTGGGAGAATATGATACAACCAAGTTCCAGCCAGCCTTGCCCTGCAAGAAGTTCTTTCACCTTCTGATATTTAGGATCTCTATCCTGGCTGGCGTCCAGGGCTTTCAGACAACGACTGAGTGTAGACCGCTCAACATCGGTTATGTTCTTCATGCTTTCCTGATCAGCATGGACAACCGCATCATCCTCTTCTTCAAACAGTGCTCCATTGACGATGCTATCTTCCGTTCCCCATTTGTTCAACATTTTTTCCGTGGTTTGTCGCCCGGCATAAATGGTGCTGCCGATACGCCTGAGCAAAAGAGTTTTCAAGAAACCAGCTCCCCTGACTCTCTTGCTCAGCAGATTACAAAATTCCTCTGCCGCCCGATACGCATCCTGGAGATATGGTGGCAGGATGATCGCCTCGTCTGCTCCCTCACCAAAAAGTTTCACCCGTACCGGCTTCATATATGGCTCGCCGGTAGCAGGGTCGATAGTCTCTTCAAGATATTCCCTGGTACGCCTGACGATATGACGGATAAAGGGATTGTGTGTTCTACCAAAGCCCGGGATAACATTCTTCAATCGGGTGATTTCCGGTGGCCGCAAATACTCCAGGCTATCACCGTCAGCCACAAAATCAGTATCTTTCAGGCCAAGTTTCCTCCGCAACAGTTTGAAATCACGGCTCTCCGTTGCGGGCGGCATTGGATTCCTGATCCAGCGCCATGCCTCTCCCTGCTCCTCGGGGATTTCCTTTTCTCCCATGACAACAGGAAGAGCTCTGTCTGCCCTGTTCCATTCGCTCCATTCCGTCCCAAGAACCATTTCATTGCCAATAGCCAGTATCCTGAGCATATCCCAAGCTTCAATGGGGTGCAACTGTACCGGGGTTGCCGTGGCAAGGAGCAGGCTCTTGGTGCGTGGGCTGATCTCCCAGAGAAAACGCATCAGGTTGTTTGGATCAGCTTTTTCAAACATGGCTTGATCGTTAACCTTCCGGCGTCTGGCCCGGTGCGCTTCATCCACGATAATACATTCAAACCGCATCTGCTTCAGGTAATCAGCAACCTCGGAACCCGAGGTAATAAGTCCCTGGGACATAATGCCGATGCGCCGTGGACACATCTTAATAGACTCCGGGCCGGTTGAAGGATAAATAATCCCCTGTTCGTCAATCCATTCCCGTCCGTTCCACACTGCTGATGGCACACCAAGCAGGTCTCGAAGTTCATCCTGCCACTGGAGGGTCAAGGGTTTGGGCACGATGATCAGGGCGGGTTTGTTGCCATGCAGCACCATCAGCATGGCGCTTAAAGCCAACTGCACAGTTTTGCCAAGGCCGACCTGGTCTGCCAGGACAAAACGGGCTCCACCTGTTTTATGGGCATCAAAGGCCAGCTTGATAAAATATTTCTGGTGCGCCCACAGGCCGTATTCCCTGCGATAAACCGGGGTTTCAACCACACCGGCTGCCGGATCAACAGCCGGGCTTCCCTGCCACTTGCCAACATCAACCTCTTGCCGCCGGGAAAGCCGCCCGATATCCTTGATAACAAATTCGCTTAACGGGATAGCATCGGGATGATGCCAGAGGGTCTCAAACTCCTCCTGAACCCACTGCACAGCCTCATCAGAGTCATCTTCCCAGACCAGTTCATAGTTCAGCTTCCAGGCTGTAATGCTTTCATTGGCACTGCCCATGAAACACGTCTTTCGGCCGCCCTGGTAACCAATCACTCCGGCCTTGCCATGGATCAGGCCAAAGGTCTTGTCCGGGAGCACCCGAACCTCCATCTTACCACTACGCAAAAGATCAAAAAGACGACTGAAACGATCTTTACTTGCCTCTCCCAGTTTCTCCGGCTTACCTGCACACCAGGATTTCCGCATGGCCTGCTGGGCAGCCTTTGCTGTGCTCACATCACGCTGATCAATTTCCGAATTACAGACAACCCGAATCTTACCATTCAGCGCTTCCAATTGTTCCCCAGCCACTTCCAGCAAAGAAGACCTGAAGAAACCGGCTATGCGGTCATAAGAAACTGCTTCCGCCAGCCTGTTTTGAATAAAAGAGACGTCAAGCGGTTGCCTGCGGGATGAAAAGCGATGAATCATTTTCTGCCACTCACTTTTTCCTCAAGCCATGCCGGATCTCTTCGCAGGGGTAATATTGCGACAATACGGACAATTTCACCCTCGACATTGTAATAGACTACATAAGGAAATCTTTTTGCCAGCATGCGATAAAGTCCATGTTTCCTGGCGTGAATACCCGCGAAAATGAACAATGATTCGATATCAGCAATCAGACTATCCCAGAAGTAATCGCCAACACCGGCTCCCTTTGCTCATAAAAAATTCGTCCCGCAGTTAGATCATCCGCTGCTTCCCGCAAGACAACGACATCTTTAATGATCATGCATTGCGTCCCGCTTTCAACTCTTTCAAGGAAAGAAATTTCGCATCACCATTGGCAATCCGTGCTTTTCTTTCCGTCAGGACATCCCTGTGCCATCCGGGAGATTCAATTTCGACTTCTTCATGCAGCAAGGCGTCCCAAAGAATTTCCATGGCTTGAAGTCGCTGGGCGGTACTCATCTTTTCAATTTCAAGAGTATTCATGGCATCTCCTTATTGAGTTGAGAGTTGATAGTGGGTAGTGCATACCGTATTATAACCGGCCCTCATGGTCATTTTCCACCGCACCGGCAAGTCGCCCTGCGGCATCGGCATCTTTCTGCCAGTGGGTCATGTGGGAGATGTGGGCAAGGGCGGCGAGGTAGCTCAGCATGGCCACAATCTGTTTGCGCTGCTCCCAGTAGGTGGGGACTTCCTGGCGCAGCCAGTTTAACCCCAGCCTGGCATCATCGGTGCGCACGGTCTCGTAAATGGCAAAGAGGATATTGCGCATGGTGGTAGAGCCGAACTCGCCACTGCCCAAGGCGGTTTTTTTAAATTCACTGCCGGTCTTGAAGCGGACGTCATTGGCCCTGGCCTGATGGAAGAGGCCGGCATAGTCCTGCACTCCAAAGCCCTTGGCAAGCTCCTGGTACGCGCCGGAACGGGCCTCCTTGTGTTTTTCCAGCTCAAGTCCCTTGAGGTAGAGCCGTTCCGAGGCGGACAGGACTTTCCAGTACCGCTGTTCCAGCCCCCTGGGAACCAAATGGTCGGAGGCGATCTCCACGGCCCGGTCAATGACCTGCTCAAAGGCTGATTTTTCACCGTGCTGCCGCTGGCGGAACAGTTCATGCTTGATGTCGTGGCCTTCGATTTCACTATAGCCGGTGAGGACCCGCAGGGCAGCGGCATAGGCGGCCAGCTGGTAATCGGTGTCCGCAAAATTGGGATCTTCCTTATCATCCAGGGCCAGCATCTGGTCGAGCTGGTTTCGTACTTCGTCTTCAATTTCCGGATAGAGTTCATCAAGGAAGGCGGTTTTGTTGTCGGTTCGTTTGCGGAGGACGAGAAGGACTGTACCCTGGACGTAGTTCCCTTTTTTCAGCCCGGAGCTGGTTTCCGTGGCAATGGTCCAGGCTGCGGTTACCCGAAGACCAGCCGCCCAGAGAATCATGGCAAGATCGGCCCAGACCGAGGCATCCTGGTGG
Organism: Deltaproteobacteria bacterium; assembly: GCA_024277475.1. The sequence continues at coordinate 6,714 of JAJRVC010000582.1, read as the reverse complement.
GTGAACATGACAAGCTGCAGGCCGTTGTCCGGCATATGGTTGGTAAGATTGGTATAGCAGTCCACCATGGAACGTTTGAAATCTTCACCGGAGCCACGGACAGCCAGGGCTTTTTTTGTGTCCGTGTACCAGTCGGGGAAGGCTTTTGGAAGATGCTTTTCATACCAGGCAAGGAAGAAATCAGTTAGTTCGTGGTAGTTGATGGCATCGGCATACGGGGGGTCTGTAAGCCAGAATTCCATGTCTCCCGTTAGTAAACGAGCATCAGCTGGTACAATTTCACTATTTTTTGAAAAGGTAGTTGATGGGATAAGTTTGCGAGTGGACTCCGTCCAAATCGAAAATGAATAAGGTAGGCTACGAGCTCCGTATGTAAATAAAGGGTTAAGTGCCTGATTTGAAAAAGTTTGAGAAATACTTTCTTTGCCAGCAGCCGAATACCATATAGTCAACCGTGAATCCGAATTAGCGAGTTTTCCAACATCAAGTAAAGAATAAATTGAATTATTGATTCCATTGTAGGCTAAAATTCCATGCACCAGCAACTGCCTCGGATTAAACAAATGATGCCAATGCGTCCAACCTCGTGTACGGATTGGCTGATCAGTATTGTAACCCCGTTCAATCACCCGGCTCGGAATAAAACCCTTCTCCTGCCAGTCAGCAAAGTGCTCCTTGAGCAGGATCAAAACCTTTTTTTCCCGTGCCAGATCATCTGCATCCACTGCGCAGTAATGACGGCGGATTTTCTCCACCAGTTCACCCTGACGGTTTTCCTCCAGATACGTCTCCACCCAGCGGACACAGTAGAGCCGCTCCTGAAAGATATCGTCGGGTCTCGGCACCAGATCATCGTTTTCCCAGAGCCGTAGCCCGTAGACTGTTTTTCCATCAACTTTACGGTCTCCACGGATGGAGGTAAGGGAAAAGGTCTCTCCGGTCTCCGGACAGACCATTCTCCCGTTTTGCACGGTTCCCTGTTTTGCCATGGCCATGGTTTCTTTGTCTGCCCCGGTGATAATCTCAATATCATAGCCCTGACGACTGTCATTTCGTTTCAGCACTGCACAGACATTATATTTTTCGCTGATAACCCAGGACGGCGCCAGGGGGAGCATCAGACCGGTGGCCGGGCATTTCGCCTCCACACAGTAGAGATAGGCATCGGCCCGCCAGCCCTTGTCATTATGTTCAATACCCCATTCGGTAATCTGTTGATCCGCTGCCGCAAAGGCAGCCTCCTGGGCCTTCCTGACCTGTTGCTGCACCTCCTCGCCGCCGCCGATCAGGTGAATTGATGCCCAGGTCAAAAGGGCGGCAACCGGGTTGAGGTAAGAACCGTATGCCTCACAGCCGAGCCGGGCCGCCTCAAAGGGAATAGAGCCGCCGCCACAAAAAGCATCTCCCACCCGTGGCACATGACCGAAACGTCGAATACCAAGCTCCACGACAAGCTCCTGCAGGCCGGCCGCATTGGTGCCAAGATGGGCGTTGATCTCCTGCCATGCCTTTAGGGACGGTCCCTCAATCTGTTCCGGTCGGTCGCAGAAGGTCAGCTTTTCATCATAGGACATGCGGTTAAAAACCGTGTGCAATACCTTTTCCTTTTTTTTGGGGCTTAACCCGGTTGACCATGTTCTTTTTTTCTTTCCCCCGTTGTCGTAAACGAGCTCATCCCACTCTTCCTCAGTCAAATGAGTCTGCAATACCTTGGCCGGGATGGATTTTGACCGCCTCTGCCATAGACCTGCATCATCCATGGTCATGATCTTGAGAAAGATCTCCCGATCCTTTTGCGGGTCGCCTGAAACCGGCAGCAACATCCCGATAATAGCAGCCCGCACCAGCACCAGGGGCTTTCTGCCCCACCATTTGCCAAGACTGGTCAGGGTCTGACTGGCGCCTGCTTTTCTTTCCTTGTAACTCTCCTTGGAGACCTTGGAGACCGGGAACTGCTCTTCGATGAAGGAGTTGGCAGTGGACAGGGGGCAGGGGGTAGAGAAGTGTGAATTTGCAGATCTCTTATGTTGGTTCATTTTTATTTGTTCCCCATTAACCTTTCTCTTATCCAGCTGGGACTTTGCCGACAATCGAGAACTGCTGTTATAAAAATCATATTGTCGGTTATCCGGTAATACACGGCAAAGGGAAAACGTCTGGACAGAAGTCGATAATATCCAAATATTTTGTGATGAATTCCCCCGAAAAACGACAGAGAATCGATGTCTGTATAGAGTGCGTCAAGAAAATAAGTGCCAAGCCCTTGTGCCCGCTGCTCATAAAAGAGATATGCATTTTCAAGATCCCTCTCCGCAGGATCAAGAATCTTTATTTGCATGAAACATTCCGCTTGATCCGCTCTTTTGCTTCTTCCCAATCGGAAAATTTTACTTTGCCGGCTTGCAGAGCTTCCTCACGATCTTTCAGAACGTCCTCATGCCAGGAGGGCGACTTGTAAATTTTTTTATCCCTTACCAGATCATCCCAAAGTGTTTCCAACAGATCAAGCTTCTGTTCATAGGTGAATTCTGACAAAGGTAACTCAACTCTTTCCATGCTGATCCTCCCGAAATTCACTGTACATTGACTGCCAATTATCCCCCCATAACATCAAACAATCCTCCCAACTGCCGCCTGCGCATTGTCTCCTGCCCACTTTCAGAAACCGGATTCTCGGTCAGGGCAAAACGTACCGCCTTGCGCCATCCTTTCCCTTTATCATTCACTGCATGGCCGGTGGAGGCATTGGTCATGGTGTAGAGCCACCAGCGTTCTTCCGGCACAAGGCCCAGCCAGTTCCTGATGGCATTACTGATAAGAAAGGGGTCACTCTCCTCAATGGCCCAGGCCAGGAGAACCAGCTCCTTGCCAAGAGATCGCTCAACCGGGATCTGCCCTTTTTTGAGCCATTTGTCAGTCTTGATCCCCAAAGCGCGGAGACGACGGTTAAACTCCGCCTTGACCTCTTCGGCAATCTCATCCCAATAGCGGCGGGGAAGAATAACCTTTAATTGAGCATCCTCATCATTAAAGCTGATTGGGATCTCCTCACCTTTCTCCGGTTGCTTCCACCTGAAGTGTTCTGAAATATACACCTCGGCCTGCTTAGCCCGGGAAGCGGGAACTGTTACAAGAAAAAAATGCTCACTTTGCTCAGGAATAAAGCCAAAGCCCAACACTTTTTTCTTTTTCGGTTTTTTCTCTGTCCTCTGACTTCTGACTTCTGACTTCTGAATCACTGATCAACCTCACCGGGCTGGAGTTTGCTTTTGGCCTCGGCAATCCAGTCAAGTAATTGCTGCCCCCGGGCAAACCGCAGACGTTCAATGGTCAGAAAAACCTGACTGCCTTGCATGGTACTCTGGAGCTGCTTGACCAGCTTCTCAAACTCTTCTCCCTGCAGGCCAAAGGATTCGGCACTGGCGTAATTGATTTCCTGTTTATTATCATTGGCCTGGACGTCAATGGTTACGCCATAGGCGGTTGCCTGGAACTTGCCTAGCCGCTCCATAAACTCAAAAGCTGATCTGGCGGTAAGATTTGCATGACGGTGCTGCCATGTTACCGGCCGTGCAGGGGCGACCTTGACCTCTTTGGTGATATACTGTCTAACGTTTATCTTTTCCAGGGCCGAGGCAACTCCGTTCTGCCCGGCAATTGCCAGGACAAAAGGACACTCCTCTGTAACGGGAAAGGGTCCGTCATACGCGGCACCAAATCCTTTCGGGTCGGAACCATCTGTTGTGTATCGTATAGCGCCCCTGGGGTAGGCCTCCAGTTCCACCATCCAGTCAGTGCCTTGCTGGTAGACCCTGTGCTTAAGATTGATGCTGTTTCGCCACTTGTCCGCTGCACCGGTACTATGTTCTCCTGTCGAATCAATACAGAGAAAGGTAAGTTGCAGCTCACTGGTCTTAAAATTGTTTAAAGAGTCTATCCTGCCGGAAGCTGATGTTGGTTCACTCTCACCGGTTTCATAATAAACCGTGTCGCCATGAACCGGGGTTACCTTTAAAGAAACCTCCCCCGTTGCCGGGTCACGGCTGAGCATCTGTACTCGAACCTCGGTATCGGGTGGGGGGAACGGGCCTTTATTAATATACCCGCCTTCATCACGCCAGTAATCCTGGCTGATTGCCGTGCGCCTCAGGATTTCCAGGGCATCTGGACGATGGAACTGCCAGGTGGTGAGAGTAGCCGCCCGTCGTTTGATTTCAGACCATTGGGCCGTCTGCTGGCCGCCAAATAGCCGTGCTTCACATTTTTTACGAAAGGTATCGCTGGAGACATCATTGGTGAATTTCTGCAGCTTTTCCAGGGTATCACGGATCAACTGTTCGCCATCAAACTGGTTATCATGGAACTGGATACGGCAGTCGGTGGAGCGAAACCCGTTTTTTGACGGGTAGGACAGGGTGGTAAAGGTTTCCTGAATGGCACTACGCAGACTGAGCATGATCTTGTCCTGGCTGATCAATGCCCGTTGCCGTTGAGGGTCGTTGTCGGCAAGCCGCTCTGCATCAAAATCCGCCAGGATGGAAATAATCGCTTTACGCTGGGCTGCCTGCTCAATTATCCGGCTCAGGGTATCATGGCTGCCGGTAAGGAAAACAATCCTGTTCTTATACTCGATATCTTCAGCAAACCTGTGCCATTCGGGACTGAGTCTTGAGATGGCATTGGGCTCAATAGTCGGCTCTGTGATCACCAGGATGATCTTATCTGCTTCAATGCGTACCTCGTCAATACCTGCTAAGATCTCTACCTTCTGATAACAATCTTTCAGGCTTGGTGAAAACAGAGTGGCAAGATACTTACGCAACTCCTTGATGCATGATTCTTTGTTGTACGATTCAGCAAGAGAGTGAAGTTTTGCCGCCAGGTTCTGGGTGTTCTTGAAGTAGAGACGGCCGTCCCGGCTGGTATGAAGATACCAGGCCTGCATCGGCAAAGAATCAACGATACTCTTTTTTACCTTGGAGATATCACGGCCCGGCATACAGAGGAAGGCCATAATATCACTTTCGCGCAATCCATGTGTTGCCCCTGGAATATTGGCAAGAGAAGCCACAAGGAGCAGCTTGCAAACATCCTGGGCATCTGTGTTTGAGCCGAGTTTTTTATCCAGTTCTTCCGCAACGGAATGGCCTTCTTTGGCAATATCATGGGTGATGGCTTCACTCAGGGTCGGATTGATAGACTTTATCTCAGAAAACACCTCGTCATTATTCAGATCCAGGTCGTATGGGTGTACCAGCTTGACCTCATCGGCCCGACCAGTATCATACATATTGGAGATAATAATCCGCATCATTCGGATGAGACCACGGGTCTGTTGAAAACCGGGGTTTTCTTTGAACCTGCCATAGAGGTCTCGGATGGAGAAATGGAACGGGTAGGACTCTATAAGCTGGGCTGCATAGGAATCCGGTGAGGCGTTGGTAACATCCATCTCCCTGGCATCACGAACGGCTTTGGCATATTCATTGGCTACCGCCTTGATGGTTTCGTTATCCGGCAACTGTTCGAAGAGCCGGGTGCGCAGGATGTGATACAGCTCATCACCATGGGGGTTGACCGGCTCAATACGCAGGGCTGAACGGTTGGTTTCCTTTTGCAGGTTAGACAGGGCCTTGTTCAGCTGATCTGTTCCTCCCCCGTACGATGCAGTCAGGTCGGAGATAACAACGCAGACATTGGTCAGTTCCGCCTTATTGACGGCCACCAGCAGGTTGGCAAGAGCGGTGGTTGTCACCACGGAAAGGTCACTGTTCCCAATTACGCTGGATTTGACATAATCCATGTAGGGCGGCAGTTCATCCAGCAGGATGATGGTAGGCTCACCCTTGAGCAGGTTAATCCAGGCTGTCTCCCCAGGCGCCTGAAGTGGCGAGTAATAATCCTTGAACTGTTCTTTTTTGCCGAGCTGGTCGGCAATAGAGCCCCAAATCCCAAGGGGTGCATCAGATTGCCGTCCATTGAAGCCGACAACTTTTATCTCGCCAAGTTGATGGCCAGGACCGGTTGAACCAAGTATTTTTTTGCGTAATCCGGGATTAGATGCCAGGAGTCCCAAGGCGATCATATTATGGGTTTTACCGCCACCCATGGCCTGGTTAAGAAGAAAAGTGGACGCCTGACCACTTGACCCGCCCAACCGGCTGAATGTTTTTTCCAGCAAGGTCTTCATACCGGAGGTAGTAAAATTTTCATCAAAAAAATCCTCACCACTGATGTTACCTTCAAAGAGATCGTAGAGATCAAGAACAACATCACGGCGATCTTTGTTAAAGACGCTCCGGCGAGGTGTACAGGCTTGTTTTAAGAACATTGGTTATTCTCTTGTGCTATTGCGGTTAGGGCAAATTGATGATTATTGGCCCTTAGTGCCTTATTCCTGAACTTCCAGGCTTGATTACGGTTTTTGTGTCTGTGTTTTTTTCATCTTCTCCTTCATCTTGGTCCAGCTGTCGCGCAGGGTGACAACCCGGTTGAAGACCGGTTTGCCGGCGGTCGTGTCCTGTTTGTCCAGGCAGAAATAACCTTGGCGTTCAAACTGGAAGCGGTCGGCAGGGGTCGCCTTTTGCAGGGAGGGCTCGAGCATGCAGTCCGTCAGGACCTCGAGGGATTCGGGGTTGAGGAACGTCTTGAAGTCCTGATCCTTGTCCCGGTCCGGATGTTCGACGGTAAAGAGCCGGTTATAGAGACGGACCT
>JAJRVC010000581.1 GCA_024277475.1 Deltaproteobacteria bacterium | reverse complement strand
TTCCTTTTTGAAAAGATCCCGCTTGCCCACTCCACCTCCGAGTACAAGACCTTGCTGCCCCAATATGTCGACCGAAGTCAACTCTTGCCCTGATAATTAGGTGCGGTTTAATAACCGCTTACTTACGACCAACCTCGAAGCTGGATGGTTTCTCGGCCTTGACGATGAAGTGGTTTATCGAATCGACCGGTCTATCCTGGAGGAGTTGGCCTTGGAAAAGCTCTATCCGATGCAGGCGCCTAAACATATGAGCGTAGATGAGGTCGCCTGGCAGAAATGGCACCATTATGTGACCAATGTCGTTGACATTCGGCAACGGAAGATCATCTGGAACCATGACGGACGCGGGAAAAAAGTATTGAACAGGTTTTACAAAGATCTCGGTCCGGAAGAGTGTGACAAGATTGAAGCGGTGGCGAGCGATGGGGATAGAGGGTTTATTTCGTCCACCAAAGTCAATGCCAGGAAGGCTTTGATGGTTCTGGATCATTTTCATGTTAAAAAATACCTGAATGACGCCGTAGATACAGTCCGGAAAGAAGAACTGCGAAAGGCCCGACGAGACGAGAACACCGATCTTTCACAAATCCTGCATTGCAACAAACGATTTATCCTCATGCAAAACAAAGTGACCAATAAAAAACGGGAACTTTTAGAAAAACTCTCCGACTTGAATCAAAGGGTCTATCAAGCCATGCTTCTAAAAGAACAGTTTCTGAACGTCTATACTGCTCCTGAGCGGAAGACGGCTTTTGTTAACCTTAAAGACTGGATCATCGCTGCCATAAAATCGGGGCTTCCCTCTTTTGTAGAACTCGGATGGAAGCTGTTCCGGAAAAGACACTATGTATTGAACTACTTTCTCTGCAAAATCACTTCGGCCATTTCCGAAGGCATTAATAATAAAATCAAAAGATTGAAGCGTATGGCCTACGGGTATAGAGATGTTTCCTACTTCCTGCTGAAAATCCATCAGCATTGTGGGCTCCTGGATCCAAGGCTTTCAACTTAAACACGAAAGACCCACAATTTTTGTCCTGGCCGACCCTCAAAACGTCCGTCTTTATTCCGGTCTGGCAATCCCTTCGGAACCGGGGGAAAAAAAGAACGATGAAAAAAGCCTGATTGAAACCGTCTCCCTTGCGCCTGTACCTCCGGGACGAAACTGGTTGACGTGATTGAGCCGCTAAAGGCGGCAGCCGCCAAGAAAATCTTGTATCATCCAGCGCTATTTATGAGGATTTTCTTGCCAAGGAGGATCGAGAGGGCAAGCAACAGGCCGGGGCCTTCTACACGCCGAGGTTTCTGGCGGAAACCGTCCTTGATGTTGCCGTGCAGGGAGACAGCGATTGGGAGACAAAACGGTATCTTGACCCGGCCTGTGGCTCCGGCATCTTCCTGGTGGCCCTCTTTAACCGGCTGGCTACCCGATGGATCGTCAACCATCCCAACTGTACCTACGAAGAAAAAGCCGCCGCCCTGCTCAGGATTCTGCGTAATCAACTGTGCGGCTTTGATATCAGTCCGACCGCCTGCCGCATTGCCTGTTTCAGTCTTTATCTGGCTTTCCTGGATCGCTTCGACCCCCCGGATATCCGGGGTTATGTTGGACGGACCGGCAACAAGCTTCCGCGAATTCTCCTGACGGACGAAGGCGCCACACCCGAACCGGACTTCCCGGTTATTGTGCGCGAGGATTTTTTGAACCCTTCCCGACCGTTTGAGGACCGCTTCGGATATGTGGTGGGCAACCCTCCCTGGCACGGGCGGGGAACCAAACAGATCGCCCACGACTTTGCCCAAAGAATTCCGGACCACCTGGAAGCGCAAGGCCGGGCCTGTATTCTGCTGCCGTCCAAGGTCCTCTTCAATCGGACCGCAAACCCGTTTCAACTCCAATGGCTGCAATCGGTCACGTTGGAAAAGGTCGTCCAGTTGGCGGATTACCGCCGGATTCTCTAGGGACCAGCCCAGATCCTACAGTGGCTTGGTGAAAATCGTCTGATTTGTATATCCGTGCTGGAGGAAACATCCCGAGTCTTTTTTTACTCCCGGATGATTGTGAATCCATAGGTGATCGTTTTCCCAAGTTGCATAGACCTCGAAATAGGAGGATATATAAGCCGCCTCTTGTTCTTGTCAGCCAAGGCATTGGAAAGGGAGCTTTGCCAAAGGTTGTTTATTGCGACTTTCCCGGGTTGGACTCCGGAATTCATACCCTTGAGCAAATCCATAATAATACCCTGCATACCTATCAAAAGGGGCTTGAGGCTTATGCCGCTGTCCTGGCAGACACCCTGAATGAATGGGCGGTGCAGGCGAAGGGTACTGTCCGGGTTTCCCCGGTCGGTAGCGTTGATGAACAAGCCGGACTGGCGATTGTCAGCCTCAAACAAAGTAAGCATCCACAACCATTCAAAAAGGATGAATTGCCCGCCGGTTTGACGGAAGTCCTTGCCCGGCTGCAAAAAACCGCAACCCAACCGGCCGGCTGGATTATCTGCGGGGGGTGATCTGGTTTGACGATCCGCTCATCCGTATTATCAAACCTTTGACGTACGATCCTGCTATCCACCACCGCATTCACGGAATCGTGGTCCTCGTAGGGGCGGCCCCCCGTGGCCGCCCTGATTATGGCAACCGATCCAATTCAGGGCAACCACAGGGGGTTGCCCCTACGA
>JAJRVC010000580.1 GCA_024277475.1 Deltaproteobacteria bacterium | reverse complement strand
GCACTAAGGGCTCACTCAAAAATAACTTCACATTTTGGACGCCGATCCATCCCGTCCCGCTGCGTTGCGGAAGCTCGAAATATACTTGATGTTCCTGTGCTTCCGCGCCTTGCGGGCCGGGCGCCTCAACTTCCAAAATTGTTAATTTATTTCTTCGTAAACCCTAAGACACTATACTTTTTCCAAGAATACACTCGGAGAAAGTAGCCCCCGGCAGGTAGCAGGTACGATGATAATATAATTTTTCTGGCATGTTACAAAATCTGGATAAAGGGACAAATCAAATGAAACAAACAATCAGACGAATACTAACCAAGACGACGGACGCATTCGTCATGGCTGCCCGTCACACCTGTGACCGGTTGCACAGCATTTTGGTTACAGACGTTTACTTCGGCAGAAACATCGCCCAGGTACCTGTGGGCGCAATCGTTTTTTTCCCTATCCGGAATAACATTTTTTGCTGCGGTATCGCTGCAATCGTTTCCTATAAATCAAAAAAGTCAATACCCTACCGATCAGACACGGCCGCAATAGAAGGTATGTTTGCTAAAATTGCACAAGCAGGATACGAAACCTGTGATAAAGTCAACAACGCGGATATTGACGATCACTACCTTGGCGGCAAATCTCACATCGATTCTCTGTGGCAGGCGATTCAAAATTTGAAGTGTGCAGACCGCTTTTATGCTATTTTCACAAATTCCAATGATCGAAGTCAGTTATCAGACCTTTGTGACCAGTTGACCGGCATCATTACTGCAGAAGCGCAATTATTATCGGAGCGCATGGGTCGTATCCCGGTGCAGACCCTTGAATTGATGACCGCCCGGATTGAAAAACTTAAGGATATGACCTGGTGCATTCGCCGGGAAATTATTAATAATGTAAAAAAAATAAAAGATTTATGCCCGGGACTCAATCAATCGTCGAGTTTTGAAACCGTGGGCATTTTTAAAAATATAAATGCAGTTTTAAACAGCCTAGATCGTCTTGAAGTCAGGGGACGGGATTCTGCCGGTATCTCCCTGATGTTTGTTCTTAAAAAAGCTGAATTTGAAAAATTTGAAAAATCCGTAAAACAGGCAACCGTTTACAAACAGATAGATGAACGCTGTACCCGGGGCGCGCTGGTCAACCGGGGAATCACTGTACACCACAACAACAAAACCGGGATCGATGAACAGATTGCCGTCGCCATGACTTACAAGGTAGCCAATGAAATCGGCAGCCTTGGGGATAATATCCAATTTTTGCGCCAGCAGATTGCCCATGACGGGATTCTTCAAATTCTTGCCACCTGTAAAACCGAGTTTGATACGGTTTCAGCGCACACCCGGTGGGCGTCGGTAGGAGCGATCACCGAAGCAAATTGCCACCCGGTAGACAACCAGACCGTCAAAAATGCTGCGGAAAGCAACCCCATTATCCATGCCTGTTTAAACGGAGATATTGACAACTATCAGGATTTGAAACGTGAATTGGAACTTGGTGGGGATCGGATCCACAAAGACATCACCACCGATACCAAAATCATTCCACTGATTATCAGTAAATATTTGCGCCAGGGCCATCCCATCGACGAAGCTTTTAGACTGGCGGTCAATGATTTTGAGGGCTCCCATGCCATCTCCATGCACACGGATCTGGCTCCCGGTAAAATTTTTCTGGCCCAGAAAGGCAGCGGCCAGACTTTTTTTGTGGGAATTGCCCCGGATCATTTCATTCCAACTTCAGAAGTATATGGATTTGTCGAAGAGACTGCCCGTTTCATCAAGCTGGATGGTGAAACAATGGTAACCGGCAACAGCGGACCGACCCGGGGACAAATCTTTATTTTGAATCAGGCTTCCGTCGGGGGTTTTGAAGGCATCAATGCTCGGTGGTATGACGGCACTCCCCTTCAACTTAGTGAAAAAGACATCAAGCATACTGAGATTACCTCCCGGGATATCGACCGCCAGGGATACCCCCATTATTTCTTAAAAGAAATATCGGAATCTCCGGATTCCATAAAAAAAACTCTTCACAATCGCTGGAAAGTCATCGAAGAAAAAAACCGACAATACGTCGTTACCCTGGATGACACTGTCATTCCCGCCTCATTGAAAAAAGCGCTGGCAACCGACCGGATCAAGCGTATCTTTTTCATCGGGCAGGGCACTGCCGGTGTCGCCGCTTTAGCCTGCGCCAATATCGTGGCTCACTATATGGACAGTCCGTCCTATCATGTCAGTGCATTGAAAGCATCGGAATTCAGCGGTTTTCAATTAAATGAACAGGATGGAGCCGAGAGTATGGCAGATGCCCTGGTGATCGCTATCAGCCAGTCCGGCACCACCACCGATACCAATCGCACAGTGGATATGGTAAAGGAAAGGGGAGCTCATACCTTGGCAATTGTCAATCGCAGAGATTCCGATATTACCTTTAAAGTCGACGGAGTCATGTACACAAGTACCGGCCGCGATGTTGAAATGTCCGTAGCTTCCACCAAAGCATTTTATTCTCAGATCGTTGCGGGTGCCATCCTGGGGCTCTATATCGCTGCCCTGAAAAAGAGCAAGAATGCTGAATTTATTAGCTCTGAAATAGAGCAACTGCTTGCACTGCCTTCTCATATGCGGCAAATATTATCAACCAGCGATGCTATCAGGGACTCGGCCACAAAACTTGCCGTCACCAAAACTTACTGGGCTGTGGTGGGCAGTGGTCCGAATAAGGCTTCGGCGGATGAAATACGCATCAAACTTAGTGAACTTTGCTATAAGACGATTTCGTCGGATTTTGTGGAGGACAAAAAACACATCGATTTAGCCTCAGAGCCGTTGATCCTTGTCTGTGCCGCCGGTACACGGAGCACGGT
>JAJRVC010000579.1 GCA_024277475.1 Deltaproteobacteria bacterium | reverse complement strand
TAGGACACCGCATCAATGGATTGAATGAGTTCCCGGCGATTTAATACCTGCTCATGTCCTTTTGCCTTCAGCATGTCAATGATATGCTTGGTATATTGTGATTTGTACGGATCCAGCTTGTCTCCATCCAAAAGCTCTAATGCATCGAGTACGGCCGTTGCCTGTTTTGTCCGATGAGCCGGCTGAGCAATCCCCCTAATAGCGTCCTGTGCGGCTTGAGGAATGTTTGCCATTGTCAGTAGAATGGAAAAATAGGGGTAATTGGGCGCGAGATTGGTAAAATGTTCTGAAAGGCAGGCAGATCCCAGTGCATTGACCGTATCACGGATATTGATTGGGCCGCCGCTGCCGGCAGATCCTTTTATCCACTGCAACAGTTTTTTATTTTGTCCCTGATAGGTTACATCCATGGCGGTCAAAAGGTTACTGCGCAGCCATTTTGTTAATTCGGTAAGATTTTCAGCCGCTTTTTTACGATAGGTATCTTTCTTGTTGCCTGATGATGTGGCGGACAGTTCAAGGGCCGCCGCGTACAGTTTTAGATGGCCTTCAAACTGAGCATCTTTTTGGGAAAGTCGAAAGAAAACCTCATCCGGAAGTTTGTTGTCTTTATATCGTGGGGGATCAAAGGGCTGGATAAAATAAAGATAGAAATCCCTTCGCGGAATAGCGGTAGATCGTTCATTGGGAGCACCGAAAAAAAGATATCCCAAGCGCGGTGCCCGGCGCTCTTTCCATTCCAATTCATGCTGCCAAATTTGATAACCGGTAACATGGGTGGGAATATCGGTGCATTCCAGGAGCTGTTTCAAGGCATCATAGTAATAGCGGTCAAGTGTACCTGTGGTCAGCGATTCGGAACGTTTTTCTATCAGTGCGTCATAATCATCCACTTTTTTTAAATCGAGATAGTATTGGCGATTGTCCTTGTTGGAGGATATAAACTGGCCACTGACGGTTTTGTGAATTTCACGTAAAACCGTTTCCACTAAAGTCAGCAGATCTTCGGCCGGATCTCCGCCAAGGGCGCCGACCGTCTTGTGATACAGACAAAGGCCATCCCTTAATTCTTCCGGTGTTAGGCCGATGGGTGAATACAAATCGTTGGTGGTCAGCCTGTGAACGGAAAGCGCATCTATAATCCGGAATGCCATCGGTTGATATTGCGGACGGGTAAAAGCATTTTTAATTTTAGCTTCTAAGACGCCGCTGCATTCGACAATGGTTGAAACTTCAGGAATGGCCATATTGGCAGGATTTTCAGTAAGCGCTTTCCAGTAACTATCATATGCCCGAATACCCGGATAATCCTCGGGTACTTCCCGGCCGATCAGGTTCTTGATTGTATCTGAAATAATCTGAAGAACGCCGCGTTTTTCAACAATAGGAATTCGTTCAAAAGTTTCGATGTAGTCAGGGTGAATGGGAAACAACTCGGCAAAATCATCCATCCGCTCATTCATGTTGCCGTAAAATTTTGAAAAAGGCTGAAGGTATTCTCTGATTTTTGATTTCTGGTCGCTTGATTTTGTCAATAATCGATTGGCGACGACAAACTTTACATCGGTACTGGCAATTTTGACCTGCTGGAATCGGTCCTTGACCCGTCCCAGGCTATCGGCCACATGAGCAAAACGGCCACTGTCGAAAATTGCTTCCTGCACACCGGCAACAAACCGAAATTTAAGATCCTTGCTGACCTCACCGATTTCACGAAGAAAACCAAGGTCTAAAATCAGCGGCTGATCCTTGCGGGATCTCAAATAATCCAGTAATTCATCAACCACCACCATCAGGCCAAGGTTGGGGAATTGTTTGTGAAAAAGCCCCATCATTTCTTCAAAAGACGTTTTGTTTTCAAACCGCTCGGCTGCAGAAGGAAATCGATATGAAATGGACCATTGTTCCAGGCTGTTTTCAAGTGCTGTTGTTATTATCTCCCTAAGCCCCATCTCTGTTGCACCGATTTCAAGCCGAATTACCTTAAACTTGCCTGCGATATCGGCGGCCGCCTTCCTGACTTTTTCATTGGTAATGAGGCCCTGCATCTCGGCATTTTCCGCTACGCTCGATACTACAGACAATAAATGAGATTTGCCGGTACCGTAGTTGCCGACAATAAGAATCCCTTTATTATCCAGGGGCTTATCATACTGAAGCTGTGGCACGATCACTTCACTTAGACGCTGTGCCATTTCATTGGAAATCACATATGATTTAACATGTTCGCGGGCATTGACATCTTTGTTTGCGTCGCGAAGCTGGATAATGCTTTCGATTGGTTTGAATGATATGAGCTCTTTGTAGTGCATCAAGCCACCTTTTGGGGTATTAAGTTGGTATCGTTATGAACTCATTGGATGGTATCCGATGATATTCCGGATGCCCGGCATATGAATAGATGAGCTGGTCATCGTCCAGTTCGCCATTCCAGGACCAGACCAGCATCCGACTTCTTGATAAATTTTTCAAAAGCCCTAATGGATTGAGTTTAAGATCCGGATTAAAAATTACCTCGGTATTATCAACTGCCAGTCTCAGGTCTCCCCGCTCTTCTATGATTTCTTCTATTATTTCAGCGGCCTTTAATTTTCGCTGCTTAATCGTCAAGCTGAGTAGCCTGCGGCTTAGTTCTAAACCCAGATTTATTAGAGGCAACTGAAATTCTTCAGAAATTCGTCGCAATAAAGCGGTTTTACCCGATCCTGATTTGCCGACCACAACAATAAGTTTATAGTATGACGATTCGGCGTTTGAAATCAAAGATTTAAATTCCATAGTATTCGTTGTCTCCATAGCCCATTGATGATTAAAATCAACAGAATCACTGTTTCTGAGACTGAAATTCTATTAGGCTGTTCCGTTCTAATTTGAAACGCACAATTTAGGAAAAGGCTTCTTTAGGCGGATTGAAATAACCAAATTTCAGCTCTGGAAATAACCTTCGCACCCGTTTTAGCACCGTTTCCATCCCAATGGGCTCGCCATGTTCAGCGACGGCATTCATTTCTTTCCAGTAGCGAACCGGGTCAAAGTTCAGGTTGCGCCACTGGATCATGTGAATCGGGTGCTTTTCCAAAAACCGGACAAGGGCGTCAACTTCCCGGGGTGTGTCGGTAAAGCCCGGGCTGTTAAGATAATTAATGGCGACAAACTTATCGTAAGCCAATGCCATATCAATGCTTTCAAGGACATTTGTAAAACTGTATCCCCGGGGTCGAAAATAAGCATCGTAGCATTTTTTCCGCACACTGTTCAGGCTGATTCGAACGCTGTCCAGACCGGCATCGAGCAGGCGCTTCAGATTAGCGGGCAGGCTACCGTTGGTATTCATATTAATCGTACCGCTGCCGGTTTGCCGACGAATACGGTGAACGGCAGGTTCAATCACCTCAACGGCCAGCAGGGGATCACCTTCACAGCCCTGGCCAAAACTGACGACACTCTTCGGCACCCGCCGGATATGCGCCAGGGCCACTTCTGCAATTTCCCGGGGCGACGGTGTAAAGCCAATGCGATCCTGACTATGGGGAATTTCGCTGTTTTTCTGAAGCGACAGGCAACCCAGACAACGGGCATTACATTGTTTTGCAGTTGGCAGGGGTGCCTCGTAACGGCCTAAAAAGAAATTTTTCCCGGCCGGGCAGCCGTATGTCAATGCACATTTTTCAAGGTGCGCCCGCAGACGGTTGCCCGCCATTTGCTTGCGCATTCGATCGACCCCGGCCACAACATCTTTGCGTCGCATACACCTGAGGTCCTGACGCGGTTCGGGATCCACCAGCACGACGGCAGACCGAAAGCCTTTATCATGCCACCCAACGGCCCCGTAAGAAAATAACGGCAGGGTCTGCGCCATCCTGGTTTCGCGATAGGCACTGACGCGGGTTAGCACATAGCCCGGCGAATTAAAGGCTGCTACCGGGAAAATATTTTCTCCCGGTGCATACGGATTTTCTCTCAGCGTTTCGAGCAGGCCGGTTTTGATATTCAGCAGAACAGGGTCTCGATCGGGCAGATACATCAGCTCGCTGCCGTAAGGCATGCTGCAGGTCTGCTCCCTGGACAACGGTTCCAGCCAGGAGCCCGCCATCCCTACGGCGGCGTATCCCTCCAACTCAAATATCTCACCGGCCTGGTCGGCAACCAGTGCGGTCAGCAAAGGGGTTTTTGCTCGATGCGGTTTTGGCATTCACCATTTCCTCGGACATCAAACACGCGAATGTCCAACGTCGAATAATGTATTCTGCCCGTCGAGAGCCTCAGGGCCCAACGACAAGGTCGAACGATCAATTTAAAAAAAGATGTGGCCGCAAAAAGGCACAAAAAACACAAAATAAAATTTCACACTTAATAATTTCAATAGGTTAAAAGATCGATATTTGATAATTTTGACTTTTTACGGGATTATCAATATTCGAAGTTCGACGTTGGGCGTTCAAAGTTCGACGTTCAATCAATTCACCATTCCACCTCCAACGGCCAAAGGCCCTACCTACTCCACCTGATACATTACACACCGTGAATTTCGGCCGTCCACCTTTAAAACAAAAGGGCGTGCAAGCTCTACTTGGGCAACAAAAGCTGTTTCTTTGACCACTGGAAGTGAAATCAGCCAGCTCCAGTCCAAAAAATCTTCCTCGTTTTCCGTTACCATAATATAGTTGATACCCAGGGTTGAAATGTTGTGGAAAAAATGTGACCCTTGGGATGGTTCTGCTTTCAAATCAGGCGAAGAAGTTTCGATCATCGCGCTGACCCCGCAAATTTCCGCCCAGCTCACCGGAATCCCCAACCAGCGATCCGCCGACCCCCATCTGCCCGGACCGATCAGAATATATTTTTTTCTTTGCCGCACCAGGCTGGAATTCAATTCACCGATCTCACGCGCAATATCAGGCATGCGGCTGACATCGAAGGTATTCGGTTTTACATAGAGTATGTCCGCAATATCGTTTTTTTCAGCATTGCCCAGCGCGTGGAAGGAGTGGCAGAACGCTCTGGCAACGTCTGCCTGGCTGATTTCGACCTGCCCAAGCTCCGCCCTGGCGGTCATCGGTCTTAGCTGTAAGAGTGCAAATTCCGGTTTGCGATCCTGTTCTTGGGGCCAATTGACTGAAAACTCAAGTTCCACCGGACACCCCATCCCCTCCTGACCCACCTGCAAAACATCAGAAAGCAGATCGGCCAGAGGAAACAAATCATATTTGAGTATCTGGGAAAAGGTGAGAACCCGGTAGCCGGGTATATGGGTGGTATCTCTCATTCGATGCTCTTCCGGGATGTAGGTACTGGCCAGCAGTTTCATTGGAGGATCCTCGGTGACCTCGTCGACCTCACGTTTTGCAAGATTGGCATCTTCATTGATTCCGAGTTCAGGATACGGACCCCCCATTTTCAGTGAAAAGAAAAATCGCTGGGAATTTTCCAGGATATCATCTACGGTGGTCCTCTGGGGAAGGATCTGTGGATATTTCGGAGAAAACCGCAGGGCCTTTTCTCCCTCCATCACGGTTTTCCCTAAACCCATGGCAATCGTGGCAATTCCTTCCTCAGGTTGCATTTTGGAATAAGGATAGTAATTATGCGATTGGGCAACCCCTGAGATGGCCGGATAGAAATAATCACCATATCGTTCGCCAACAAGCTGTTGAATGATAACCGCCATCTTCTCTTCTTCCGTGCGTTGCCCAACCCGCCTGGAAAACGCTTTGGGGCTTTGAAAATAAGTGGAGGCATACACCAGCTTGATGGCGTTTATCAGCTGTGCCAATCTCGTATCGAGATTCGGATGATCGTTGGGAACCATAAAAGTTCGGTAAAGACCGGCATAGGCGCGAAATTGTGCATCTTCCAAAAGACTGGAAGAGCGCACGGCCAGTGGATAGGTTATCCTTGCCAAATAGGCCTTCAGGTCGTCGCCGATCCACTGGGGAAAGGCAGCCTTGCAAAACATTTCAGCAATCTCTTCATCCGGAGCATCCGACTTTGAATACCCTTTCAGGTTATTTACCTCGACAAAGGCTTCAAATCCTTCAGTGGTGATCACCATGGCCTGGGGAACAATAATGTTTATATTTTTAAATTTTTGGTGGATCATTGGAAGCCGCTTAAGCAGATTAGACACAAAGGCCAGTCCCCGGGCCTTTCCGCCAAGTGAGCCCGTACCGATCTTAAAAAATTCCGTGTCAAGATCAAATTCACCGGCCTCAAAGTTTACCACCACGCCTTTTTGGCGCCGACTGCGCCGGGCCTGGATGATAGAAATAAGATACTGCCGGTGCTTGTCAACACTGGAAAAATCTTCTTCTCTGATAGGTCTTAGCTTAGAGGCCAGCATGATTTCCGTGCGGACAAAAAGCCATCTTGAAAAATCATTACGACTGGCATGATGCACGAATGAATCATCCGGAATTTCATGAAGAAGCCTCTCAAAAGAGCGCGTGTTGGACGCCCGGGCGATTTCTCTTCCGTCCGGCTTGCGGAAAATAAAATCTCCAAAGCAAAGCTGTCCCAGGAAAAAAGAACGCACCTCCGAGATTAACGAAGGTGAATTTTTATCGACAAAAAGAGCAGGAATCTTAACCGCCTTTGCGGCATTGGAGGATTCCGAACTGGTTAGCAAAAGGGGTATGTCGAATCGGTCCTTCTTAATTTTGGAAAGAAAGGCCACACCGGCATTTTCGTCCAATTTGCCGTTTCGCGGAAAGCGCACATCTGAAATAACACCCAGCACATAAGGTTTATACTTTCCATACAGACTATCGGCTTCTTCGTAATTTCTGGCCACAAGGATTTTCGGACGGGCGCGCATGGTCAGCAGGCGATGTTCTTCATTAAGGCCCTCCTCCAGCACCGCCTGGGTCTGAGACACCAACTCCCGGTAGAGCACAGGCAGCAGGGTGGATATGTAAACCGGAGAATCCTCCACAAAAAGAATGACCCTGATGCCGGCTGATTCCGTATCGCGGGCAACATTCATCGAATCCTCCGCGCTTTTAACCAGGGCGACCAGAATATCCGTATCGCCCGACCACACAAACGTACGGTCAATTCCGGGCGGTTGGGTAAACACCCGGCTGGACTCCTCTGAAGGCAGTGCACTATGGGTTAAAAGAATCACCGGCAGGTCTGCATCTTTATTCTTTATTTTCCGTCCCAGCATGAAGGCATCCATATCAGCCAGATGCAGCATGGTGATAACCAGATCAAATTTTTTTTTGTCCAGCACTGCCAGGGCTTCCCCGGCTGTGGCAACCCAGGTAAAGCGGGGCGGGTTACTGAGATTCAACCCGCGGTATTCATGAATAATTCTCTCGGAAAGGCGGCAATCTTCCTCCATGATCCAGGCATCATAAGGGGTAGAGACCAGCAGGACTTCCCTGACCTTATTGGCCATCAACTCGTGAAAAATTTTAAAATGAGGATCAAAATCCTCGGAAAAGCTCTCGATTTCTAAAGTCATGTGAATGGTCCTTTTAGAATATTAACACTACAGCGACACTTTGTTACGCGAATATGGATTTTACCTGGTTACACCAAAAATGTCACTGTATTAATGAACCTTGCCGTGGCAAACTGCGGCGAAGTAGATACCCGGGTCCAGCTTACGGACCGTAGGGAGGGCTCGTCGAAGATCCCGCTCCGCGGGGGCGCTGGTTCCTCCCTGAAAGGGGGTGTTGTTTTTATTACATACGAGCGGAGCCTCTGGCCAAAAAAAACGGCCAGTCTGATCAAAAGAAACTTTTACCTTGGCTATTTTCATATGACGGGTTACCTAAAAAAAATGAACGTCGAACATCGAATAATGTATTCTGTGAATCTGTGGATTTAAAACCACATATCCTCAAAAATCTCAATAAATTTGCACGTGTGTAATAACTTGACAAAAAATATGACCATAGTATTATGACCATGTCAGTTTAGGACAAACCTAAACAGAGCGGTTCAGGGTTCAACGTTCAGGGTTAAGGACAAAGAAGCCATTAAAGACCCGAAGTCCTCGTCGAATAGTTTAATAGTTGAACCGCTGAACCTAGGACGAAATAAGTTGAGGAAACCATCATGGAGCAAATGATTTCAAAATCAAAGTTTAAGCCTCGTGCTTTGCATTATTTCCGTGAAATTGAGAAGACCGGAAAGGAATTGATCATCTGCGATCGTGGCAAACCGGTTTTAAAAATTGTGCCTTATGCAGAAAATCCCGCAAAGACCTTGAAGGCCCTTCGCAATACGGTCCTTAAATATGAGGATCCAACTGAGCCGGTTGGACTGGAAGATTGGGAAGCTTTACGCTAACATTGGGGATTAATAATGATTGTGCTAGATACGCATACCTGGCTCTGGTTTATCAGTAAGCCGGAGGTCCTGTCAAAGAGAGCGAGAGAAGCGGTGTCCGCAGCTGTAAGGGAGAAGAGTGTTTTAATCTCATCAATTAGTGCCTGGGAAGTCGCTCTTCTGGTTGCAAAAAAGAGATTAAAGCTTTCGCTGGATGTAACCGATTGGATAGCAAAATCTGAAAGTCTGCCATTTATTCAATTCATAGCGGTTTCAAACTCCATAGCAGTTAAATCGATAAACTTACCCCAACCACTTCACCCGGATCCTGCGGATCGGATAATCATAGCTACCGCGTTGTCGGCTGGTGCTCCTTTGGTCACTAAAGATAAAAAATTGTTGAATTATCCCCATGTTAAAACGATCTGGTAAAATGGAAAGGACCACACATTGGACATCTGGTTGACGCTGAGAAAGGCCCGCAATTTATATCCTGATAAAGTGGGCGTCATTGACGGTGACCGCTCGTTCACTTATGCCCGGATCGGGGACCGGGTTGATGCCCTGGCACGTTTTTTCCAGGACCGCAACATAAACCCCCGGGACCGCATTTCCATTCTCGAGGTCAACTCCTTCGCGTTTTTTGAAACCTACTATGCGGCCGCCGGAATCGGTGCGATTTTAAATCCGCTGAACTATCGCCTGGCACCGAAAGAAATTGCATTCATTTTGCGGGATTCCGGATCCCGATGGCTGGTGACCGGATCACGTTTCGCTTCCCTGGTAAAAGAAATTCTTGACGAAGATACACCGCTGGAGGGAATTCTCCGGATCGGGGATTCACCCTCCTTTTCTGAGAGGATCACATGTTATGAATATGAAACTGTAATTCGTAGACACGCAGGTTTTTTTCAGCCTGTCGCAGTGCGTGACGATGATGTTGCCCATCTTTACTATACCAGTGGCACCACCGGTCGCCCCAAAGGCGTCATGCTCACCCATAAAAACGTTAGCCTCCATGCCTTGGGGACCATTGCCGAACTTAAACTTACGGACAGCGATATCTGGGGTCATATTGCTCCCATGTTTCACCTGGCGGATGCCTGGGCCGCGTTTGCCATTACCTGGGTCGGCGGCTGTCACGTGATGGTGGCCCAGTTTGAGGCTGAGGCGGTGATGGCCACCATTGAGAAAGAACGCATCACCTTGAGCAATATGATCCCCACCATGCTCAATCTGATGATCAAGCACCCAAAGGTCGGCGAATTTGATTTTTCAAGCCTGCGAGTAATTCTAAGCGGCGGGGCACCCATTGCACCGGAAGTTGTCCGAAGCATTATGGAGGCTTTTGGCTGTGATTATATTCAAACCTACGGCATGACGGAGACCAGCCCTTATCTGACCTTCAGCATTATAAAACAGCACTTGCAGGACCTGCCGCCGGAAGATCAATTCAAATACAAATCCAAGACCGGTCGCCCCTTCATGGCGGTAGACCTTAAAGTGGTGGACGAAAATGGAAATCCCGTCGCAGCTGATGAAGCGCAGGTGGGTGAAATCTGGGTACGCGGTGATACCGTTACCCCCGGATACTGGAATCAAAGGCAGGAAACCGAACAGGCGTTTTCCAACGGCTGGCTTCGAACAGGAGATCTGGCAGTTGTCGATACCGAAGGGTATGTCAACATCGTGGACCGTAAAAAGGACATGATCGTCACCGGTGGTGAGAATGTGTATTCAACGGAAGTAGAAAATGTGCTTTATATGCACCCCAAAGTGCTGGAAGCCGCCGTGTTCAGCGTACCGGATGAAAAGTGGGGTGAAGCGGTATCGGCGGCTGTGGTGCTCAAGGCAAACGAATCCGTCACTGAAATGGAAATTATCCGATTCTGCAAACAACACCAGGCCTCATACAAAGCTCCGAAATCCGTCATATTTTTAGACGAACTTCCCAAAACCGGCTCGGGGAAGATTTACAAAAAAGCCCTGCGGGATCCTCATTGGAAATAAATTGGCTTAGTATTCGAGAGCGTTACTGGTAATGTATCCCCGATTTGCAGCAATGAACTGATTTGACAGTAGCAGAGCTTAAGCCAATTTATATAAACTGAGTATATCAACAGAAATATAATTTATTTTTGAGATATTCCGAAATAGAATAAAAAATTATTGACAATACCACCAACAGCATTTAATCAACAATTATTCTCTTTCGTACCTGATGAATTATATTATCTAGTGCCCATCCACGAAGCCATTTTTATCCATAGGCACTGGCGTAAGTTTCCAATTCAGAAATGAGCAATTTTTTCTCTGAGCAAGGCCGCACAAGGGTTTACGTTGAGACGTACTTTTCGTACTTCGCAGACGTAAACCCGCGGAGAACGCCGCTCAGAGAAAAAAGGGCCAT
>JAJRVC010000032.1 GCA_024277475.1 Deltaproteobacteria bacterium | reverse complement strand
GTGCATCCATTTAGTTGCCATTTATTTCTAAACAAGCAATTTTTTTGAGATAAAAAATATAGATGAATGAATTCAACTCAATCTATAAATAACTGGCTCACCTCCTAATCTCCTTTTGGGGCAGCCAATAATACCGATGTAAACCCATCCGATGCACATATTTGTCACTCTCTTCCAGGCTCTTTCCATGGTTGGGAACGTGGGTTGTTCGATCTGGTGATTTTCTTTTATCTCAATTGTGGATTCTAAAGTTATCATTCGTACTAAACTGCAAGGGGTGCAGTAATGAGTTTATTGTTCCGTTACAGACTGGTAATATCGCTTTTACTACTCTGTATTAATTTCCTGTTGGCCGGGACGACCGGCAAGATTGTTGGTACACTCCGCGATAGTAAGACCGGCGAGCCATTAATAGGCGCCAATATTGTGCTGGAGGGCACTCAAATTGGGAGCTCGAGCGATCAGGATGGCTATTTTATATTAATTAATGTGCCGCCGGGTATGTATACACTAACGGTTCACTATATTGGTTATGCTTCGGCAAGTGTTAAGAATATACGTGTGAGAGTTGATCGTACTACCACGCAAAATGTGTTACTTTCACCAACGGCTGTTCAGGCAGAAGCGGTGGTCGTGGAGGCGGAAAGACCGGCCATCGAGATTGATAGAACCCATAGCTCTGCGGTGATCTCCCGGGAAACCATGGAAATGATGCCGGTTACGGAAATTCGGGAAATTATTGAACTTCAAGCCGGTGTGGTAGAAAACAATGGAGAAATTCATTTCCGGGGGGGGCGTTCCAGAGAGGTAAGTTATGTGATTGACGGTGTTCCCGTAAGCAACCCGTACAGTCAGAGTGGGGGCGCCAATGTTTCTGTAGAAACCAACATGATCGCAGAACTGGAAGTGATTAGTGGAACATTTAATGCCGAGTACGGGCAAGCCCAGTCCGGCGTGGTGAATATTGTAACCAAACGTCCCAGCAGAAAATTCAGCGGAAGTATCCAGAGTTATATTGGTGAATGGGTGAGCAATAAAGAAGACCCTTTCCTGGGAGTGTCAGATTTCGATCCCTTTGCAGAAAAAGATATCCAGTTTAATTTTTCTGGCCCCATCATTCCGGAAAAACTCAGCTTTGTACTCAGCGGCAGAGTAAATGATTGGGGAAGTGTGGAATGGTATGAGCGCCGTTTTAACCTGGTGGATGGCTGGCGTATCGAAGCCTA
This sequence comes from Deltaproteobacteria bacterium, assembly GCA_024277475.1. The sequence goes on along the minus strand of JAJRVC010000032.1, from coordinate 7,014 downwards.
TCGGCGCTGGTTTCAGACCTATCAGGGAGGGGCCAGTGAAGGGATTATTCATATCCCGGATTCACTGGCTACCGGGGACCGTTCCAGAGGCCCCCTGCGGACCGGCGCCTCCCGATCTTTAAATGGTAAGTTAATCTTCTCTCCACACCCTAAATTAACCTTTATTTATCAGGGTTTCGGCTCCCTGGATGAATTTACAGGCCCCAGTGATGTCCTGGGTCTGGGTGCTGATCGATTCCGGAAATATCAACCGGATGGTTCAGGAACCACCCGCGAGTGGGAATATTCTCATTTCTTAAAAATTCAGCACTCACCCTCGGATAAATTTTTCTACAACCTCAATTTTTCCTGGCAACATAATGATGGGGAAAGATATTATCGAAAGGACAATAAAATTGCCGTTCTTCCCACAGATGATGGGATTACACCGGTGGTAAATCCCATCTTCCTCCCATTTTCCGTCTCAACAGGTTTTTCTTTGGGCGCCACCGATGGTTTTTATGCCGGAAATGACGGAAAAGGGTTCCGGGATCAATATCTGATAACGGGTAATTCTAACTGGCAGGTTAACAAACACAACTATATAAAAGCCGGATTTGAGTTGAAAAAACATTTTATTAATGTTTACGGAAGAGGGTATAAGGTAACACCGGAATGGAGTAATCATGCCTTCCCAACCGATCCAACCACCCTTGGATTTGGCCCTCTAACCTATGACCAGTATTGGGATTCTCTTTTGGTTTACTGGCAGGAGTGGGAAGATTCATTTAAAACCAGCCGGTTTATCGCTGCTGCGGATAGTGAAGTTACTCTTTTCCGGGATTATGATATTGAACCCCTGGAGTTTGCTGCCTATGTTCAGGATAAATTGGAATTAGGAGATATTATCATCAATGCCGGGTTACGCCTGGACCTGTTTAAACCCAATGAACGTGTTCCCAAAAATTATCGCACCGAATCGAGCAATCTTGGAAAGGATGTTAACCTTAAACAAGCCTCCGTCAAATTCCAGTTGAGCCCACGATTGGGGATATCCTTTCCAATCTCCGCAAACGGCGCATTTCATGCTTCGTATGGTCACTTTTTTCAAATGCCCAGTTTTCAAAGAATGTTCAACGCCCCGCTTACAACATTTACCCGTCTGCAGTTAGATGGCTTTACTCTGGGCAATGCCGATTTAAAAGCCGAAAAAACGATTGCCTATGAAATTGGTCTGCAACAAGCAATTACCGAAGACCTGGCAGTGGATATAACCGTGTATTACAAAGACTTCCGAAACCTTTTGGGAATCGAACAATTAACAACCCTCGATCGGGTTACCTACAGCCGTTACGTTAACAGGGATTATGGCAACACCCGCGGATTAACGGTTGGGTTTACCAAAAGAGGGCGCCGGCTGAATGGAGGTGTGAATTACACCATGGCTTTTGCCAACGGCAGTTCTTCCAGCCCCGAAGAACTGGAATTAATAACCGTCTCCACCCAAATCGGAGGAGACAATGCTATCTTTGCCAATCGTAGAATTCTACCTCTGGACTGGGATCAGCGGCATGCCCTCAAGGCGTATCTGAACTTTGCAAAGCCCGGTAGTTGGGCCCTGGGATTAACCGGATTCATAGAAACCGGTGTTCCCTTTGATGTCCGGTTTGTCGAACGGTTTGATCTCAATCCACGGGAATATCGCAATGCCGCTTTTAAGCCCACGCAATGGAGTGTGGATTTAAAAGCTAAAAAGTTTTTTAAATTCCAGGGATTGGAAGCCATACTCTTCTTAAAAATTGACAATATTTTTGATCATTTGAATCATGAAGAGGTCTACCCCGTCACCGGCCGGGCAGATGAAATTGTTCAGTTGCCGGAAGAAAAGGCGCTCACCGAACAAATCTTAAGCCAGGAAGGGCTGTTTACCTACAAAGAAGCCTTTACCCAGAGGGATTATTTTTCCGAACCCAGAAAAATGCAACTGGGGATGGAAATCCGGTTCTGATGTAAAGTTTTCTCCAGGTACACAAGATACGAAGTACTTTCACACACTTCGGCCCCCGGTCGGCCGGGGTGTCTTCGACAGAACAAATCGACAATCCCGGCCGCCCGGGAGTCGATTGAGACCCCGAAAGGGGCTAAATGACTGTTTAATTAACACTTAATCGTACGGGAAGTTATATGAAAGCAAGCAATTGGAATCATTCCGTGGGGGATACGTTTATTTTTTTGACCTTCTTTACCTTACTGACAGTGGTTCAGTCTGGTCTTTTTGCACAGGTTTTTCAGAAAAACGATTATCAATCCCGGGAAATTCAAGGTTCTCTCCACTCGACCAGGGGGTATTCCCGATTCCTCAAAACAAACAACATACAGGAGGTAGGGTTAGCTCAATTCCGCCAGATTGCCATTATGGATGGAAACCTTGTTACCGGCCCGGTAACAAATTCGGGCGTGATCTCTTACGGCGGAATTGGGAACGATATTCGAGTGGGCTGGCCCAAGGGACCCCAGTTCTCCAGCTATATTTGGGGATCGTTCTTCTTCGTTGGGGCAGAAGTGGTCGGTTCAAACGGAGATACGCTGCATATCATATCCGACAATATTCCCGGGGAAGAGTCTCCGGATGCCACCCATGAGTATGCCACAATGCCATTACCGGGATATTACAATCTTGACCGTCCCGGTTCTCTTACCGATCCCCTGGTGAAAGGAATCAGTGAAGATGTGGGGATAGATGGTCTTCCCAGAACCGGCGATGAAGGGGAGGGAGATGGTCAACTTCAGCTATCGGAAGATATTAATGGGAATGGCGTCCTGGATTTGAGTTTGCAGAACGAGGTAAATTGGTTTGCTATCAGTCACCGGAAAGAAACCTGGCCGGAATACTGGCCGGCAGGTTCGTATCCGGGGGATGACCGCCAGCCGGGTGAAAACCGTCCGGGTGTTCGGGCCGGTTATTGGAATGGCGAATTTGGCGCTTATATAAGAGCCGATCAGGAATTATACTATGTGATGGATGACCGGGAGAATGATGAATTTGCGTACTATCCATTCCCCGGAGACACCGCAAACTGGCCGCGTGGACGACGTGGGTTAGGTCTCAAAATAGAAAATCGTAATTACCAATGGAATTCTCGTCTGGCGGAAGATATTCTGATCAGTATTTACGATATCAGTCTTTATGAAGGAGCACAGGATTTACCGAAAGCAGTGGTCGGTATGTATGTCGACCCCGATCTTGGAGGCTCGTTTACCAATGATGATGCTTTCTTCGATGCTGCGGATGATATCACTTATGCCTGGAACAGAACCTTTATCTCCCAGGACGGCCTGCCATTAGGATATTTCGGATTTGCTTTTCTGGAAAGCCCCGGACTCTCTTTTGATGGAGTCGACAATGATGGCGATGGAATGATCGATGAAAGCCAGACCAATGGTATCGATGACGATGGAGATTGGCAACCCTGGGAAGATTTAAATTCAAACGGGGTTTGGGACACCGAGGATCTCAATTATAACGGAATTCTGGATGCAGGAGAGGATATCAATAACAACGGATTGCTGGACATGGAACCCCTGAATGATGATTTAGGGTCTGATGGCTTGGGCCCCCAATTCCTGGAATATTCCGGTCCGGATGCCAATGGAACGGAAGCCAATGGCTTTCCTGATCTTGGGGAACCGGATTTTGAATTTACGGATAATGATGAATCCGATCAGGTGGGCTTAACTTCTTTCTACCTGCGCAGTACCCAGGCAAACTTTGGCTATGGCGGCCGAAATGACGACCATTTCTTTAATGTGGAAACGGCGAAGGATACATTCAAAATTATCCCCGGATACACACAGGATATCTCCTGGACTTATGGGAGCGGCTATATACAGTTCAACGCGAATGAGAGAACACACCGTTATGCGATTGCCCTGCTTTTCGGAAATAATTTTGATGATATTTTGAGAAATAAACGCACCATGCAGGAGATTTATGACAATGATTACAACTTCGCCAAACCTCCCTTACAACCGTTAATAACCGCTTTTGCTGACAATAAACGTGTTTTTCTCAGTTGGGATAGCCGGGCAGAACGATCCAGAGACCCGATCTACGGGGAAGACTTTGAGGCTTATTTTATTTATAAAAGTACCAGCCCCACCTTTAACGAGATCAAAACAATTAGCGATGCTTTCGGAAATCCTTTGTTGTTTAAACCCCTGGCCATCTTTGATAAAAAGAACGGCCTCAAAGGCCCCCATCCGGTACGTATCGGAAGTGAGTTAGGGCCGGATAGCGATCTTGGAATTACTTACAACATGGGAACCGATAGTGGGCTTGAACATAATTTTGTTGACGCGGATGTGACCAACGGACGCACCTACTATTATGCGGTAGCTGCCATCGATCAGGGATATCATCCCGATTTCTATCCGGATATTTCCCCCAAAGAAAATTTACTTCCCATATCTCCCACAGAATCACCGGTGACGATTCAAATAGATCCGTTAGGGCGTCCCATCTCTTTTTCGCCAAATACGGTGATGGTAATTCCAACAGAGCCGGCAGGTGGGTGGATAAAACCGCAAATCAGTGATTCCGGCATCGAAAAGGTCGACGGATTTGGTACCGGCAAAATCAGTGTGGAAATCTATAATCCCCTGTTAATCAAAGATGGCCGTCAATACCAGGTAACATTTGAGGATGATGGCAGCCTGCAACGGTTTGATTCGCTGAACTATACGGGTAATTTGAATCAGATGGAAATTTTCTCGATCACAGAAAATATACCGCTTGCTGTTATTAATGATCCCCGTAATCGAGATTACAGTGAAAACTATATAGCAGACGGCTTTAGGGTTATTCTTTACAATGACACCACAGCGTATGATGAAGAAAAAACCGGCTGGACGAAAGGAAACAGCCAGATGTTTGCAGTAGATATTTCCACGCCCGGGCAGGAATTGATGGTTCCCAGGGATTATGAAATCCGGATACTGGGGATGGGGGCAGATACGTCCGTAAACCGACGACCGAGTAATTTCCAGATTTGGGATGTTACCGACCCTGAGAATCAGTTTAAGTTATCCTTTATCTATATTGACAACGCACCGGAGCTTGGAGTTCTGGATGAGCGGGATATAATTAGCCTGTATAACAATCCGAATGACCGTAGAACTTTATGGCGATTTTCCTTTGATTTCCCGGCAGATGTAGATACCAGCGATTGGATTCGCCCCCGGGAAGGAGATATCTTAAAGATTGTTACGAAAAAATCCTTCGACAGAAACGATGTATTTGAATTTACAATGGTCGGAAACGTCTACAGTAACGAGAAGGCCAAAAATGATCTGGATAAAATTTACACGGTTCCGGACCCTTACGTAGCTTTTAATCCCCTGGAAAGAAAAGTGTTTAATCCCGATGAAGGTCGTGGCGACCGGCGGATTGATTTTGTTAATTTACCCCCTCAATGTACGGTAAAAATCTTTACCTCTTCCGGGCGTCTCGTGCAGACGCTGGAACACAATGCCACGGATGATAATAATCGCTTAAGCTGGGATTTGCGCACCAAAGACGGTCTGGAAATTGCCCATGGGGTATATTTCTACGTGGTAGAAGCTCCCAACATCGGAACAAAGACCGGAAAATTTGCCGTCATTAAATAGCCAGGACGAACCTGATTCAATTATTCATAAAGGTCTTGATCATGAAAAATATATTGATTTCCTTTGTGTTAATAGCCCTGTTCAGCAATTTTGTTTTCTCACAAAAATCATCCGGCGGAACTCAACTTCGAACAGATGTAACCGGTGTTGGTACGAATGCCGCTACTTTCCTGGAAATAGGCGCCGGCGCACGCGCCATGGCGATGGGCGGGGCTTATGTGGCAATTGCCAACGATCACACAGCTTTATATTATAACCCGGCCGGTATTGTATGGATGGAAAACACTCAAATTGAATTGATGCATAACGAATGGTTGGTAGGCACCAATTATGAATTCTTCGGAGCTACAACCCCCCTGCCTTTCATGCGTTCCTCCCTGGGGTTCAGCTTAATAATGCTAGACTATGGGGAACAACCGGTAAGAACCGTCGAACGTCCCGAAGGTACCGGTGAAACCTACGGAGCACGGGATTATGCCGTCAGCCTAACCTATGCCCTGGCACTAACCCCCAATTTTAGTTTCGGGATGAGTGGAAAATACATCAATCAAAAAATCTGGCATGAAACCGGAGGCGCCTTTGCCCTGGATTTCGGCATTTTCTATAGAACACCGGTGAAGGGGCTTCGTCTGGGTATGAGCGTCCGTAATTTCGGTGGTGAAATAAGCTTAAGTGGTCGTGAACTGGATTCCACCAAGGACCCCGATCCGGATAATGAGAACATTGACCGCGTTCCCGTTCAATACCAGGTTGACTCCTATCCCTTGCCCCTTTTATTTAAAGCCGGGCTGGCCTACACAATGAATTGGGGAAGATTAGGCAATGTGACCCTTACCTCCGATGTAAATCATCCTTCTCTGGCCTCGGAAAGTATAAATGTAGGCTTTGAATACGGGTATGCCGGAATTTTTTTCCTGCGGGCAGGCTATGACAGTATGTTTGATCCTGACGCAATAAACGGGGTCACTCTCGGTGGCGGAGGGGATTATTACCAGCCCGGCCGAATCGGATTTCGTGTAGATTATGCCTATTCGGATTGGGGACCCTTTCAAAGCACACACCGGTTTTCACTGGGTATTATTTTTGATTAATATGATTAACAACAAGCAGTTTACAAATTGTTGCTATTTCCCCCTGTTCGGATGGGTTGTTCTCGGATTTCTGATAACTGCCGGTGTTGGATGTAATGAAAATGATTTTGGGAAGGATGAATCTTCAATTGTTCTGGCTCGCGTGGGCCATAAAGTCATCACCGTTGATGAATTTCGTAAAAACTACGAATTCGGCTTTTCTCACCTGAAAATCGGCGACGATCATAAACGGACCTACCTGAATTGGATGATCAATGAATTAGTTCTTGCTCAGGAG
>JAJRVC010000578.1 GCA_024277475.1 Deltaproteobacteria bacterium | reverse complement strand
GAAATTCAGCGGTTCGCTTGTTTTAAAATAGATAAAGCGTAGCGTCATCAATATTCGAAGTTCGACGTTGGGCGTTCGATGTTCGACGTTCAATCAATTCACTGTTCCGGCCAGGCGGTGTTTCATGCGAACCCGGTTGCCGGCAGCCAAAGCGGCTTAATGTTTCACACGAGAGGTTCTGAGGTGGGAGGTTCCAGAAAAACCCTGAACCCCTGAACGGTTACGAAGGTGCTTAAAATTCAGTCATACAAATTGAATTCGATCAAATCAGCGGATTCCGGAAAGTTACCGCTTTCGCCGGCAGAACAAATCGGCATTGGCTCATTGCTGATCTCAATATTGCTGTTGTTTTTTGATGTGCGGTTATCCATAATTCCGTCAGCGGGTTTTATCCTGCTCTGTGCAGCGGCACCCTTTTTTCCCCGCTTCGGTTTTTACCTCCCCGTCATCAGCCGGGGCGCGCCAAGCAAAAAGGCGGTCGCCCTTACATTTGATGATGGCCCTGATCCACTGGCAACCCCGCAAGTGCTGCAGCTGCTTTTAAAACACCAGGTGAAAGCAACGTTTTTTGTTACCGGAAAGAAGGCCGCTGAACACCCGGAACTGATAAAAGAAATCCTGCTTCAAGGTCATTCTATCGGCAATCATTCTTACATCCATGATAACCTGCTTATGTTCAGGAGAATAAAAACCATTGCCAATGAGATAGAATCCGCTCAAAAGGTGCTGAGCAATTTTGGGATCGTACCGCTGGCCTTTCGCCCGCCGGTAGGCATTACAGGCCCAAGACTCCGACCGGCCTTGATGAATTCAGGTATGTTCATCGTCAATTTCAGCTGTCGCGCCTGTGATGGCGGCAACCGATGGATAAAGAACCTTTCAAAAAAAATCCTAAGGCGCATCCGGCCCGGAGACATCGTTGCCCTGCACGATGTCAGACCGCATCAGCAATCTCTTTATACCTACTGGCTGAATGAAATCGATCTGGTCGTGTCGGGTCTAAAGGAAAAGGGACTCGCCGTTTTGCCGCTGGCCGAGATTATCGGCAGGCCCGTTATGATAAGAAAGACCGGCGAAAACAGTGGCCTCGGAAGTAGATACCAGGGTCCAGAAGGCACGGCACTGATTCCTCCCTGAAAGGGAGTGTTTGTTTTATTACATATGAGCGCCGCCTCCAGCCAAAAAAACGGCCAGTCTGATCGGAAAAGAAACTCATGAACGTCGAACATCGAACGTCGAATGAATGTATTCTGTCTGTTTTATAAAAGATTTAGCGAAGCGTTTCCTTCCTTCAACATTCGATATTCTGCGGTTCGCTGTACAAACTATGTGTAGTTTCATATTAGATCACTCCACACTTTGTATTAACCCTTAACCCTGAACATTGAACGCTGAACGTTGAACCTTGAACCCGTTAACCATTACGAGAGGTGAAGTGTTAACATGCGGATTGTACTTGTACACCCAACCGGATCAAACTGGGTACCCGGCAAAAAAGATATTACCGCCACTGCCAACCGGATGGCGCCCCTGGGCCTCTTATCCATTGCCGCCTGGCTTGAGCAGAAAGGACATGACATCTTTATCCATGACTGTTTAGGACCGCAGGTACCAAACAGCAATGCGGCCCATACCGAAATTATCCTGGGATATAAACCGGATCTGGTGGGGTTTTCCGCAACAACTTCCGGTTTTTTAGACGGCTACGACCTGGCCGAGCGGATCAAAACCGCCAGACCGGAGATTCAAACCATCTTTGGCGGCGTACATATATCATCAATGGGTGCGACCCTTTTAGACGACTTTGAGCATATCGATTTTCTATGCCGGGGTGAAGGGGAAGTTACCCTGGCTGAATTGGCGTCAGGCATGCAACCCGGGCAGATTAACGGCCTGATTTGGAGAAATGGCGACCATCCGGTATCCAATCCGTCACGCCCCGTCATCACTGATCTGGATTCGCTTCCTTTTCCTTCCTACGACAAACTGCAGGGATTTCCCAAAGGTTACAACCTGCCGCTTTTCAGCTATATTTTGGGTGCCGGGGCGACCATGGTCACCAGCCGGGGCTGTCCGTATCAATGTACTTACTGCGACCGTTCCGTCTTCAAAAGGGGCTACCGTTTTAATTCTGCTGAATACATCTACGAGCATATGCGACATCTGCGCAAGCAATTCGGCGTTCGCCATATCAATATTTATGATGATCTTTTCACGGCCAACCGGCGCCGCATCGTCAAGCTGTGCGACCTGCTGACCTCAAAACCGCTGGGGATGCAATTCAACTGTGCCATCCGGGTCGGTCAGGCGGACGACGAGTTACTGGAAATGTTAAAAAAAGCCGGCTGCCTGATGCTTTCCCTGGGTATAGAAACCGCGGACCCGGACCTGCTTGAATTTCATAAACCGGGCGTACGCCTAGATGACATCAGTGACACGGTCAAACGGATTCAGGCCAAAGGACTCAGGGCCAAGGGGCTCTTTATGATGGGACTTCCCGGTGATACCGAGGAATCGATTCAAAAAACAAGCGATTATGCAATGTCGCTGGATCTTGACGATATGAACATGTCCAAATTTACCCCCTTTCATGGGGCCCCGATCTGGTCCCGTATTCATGAATTCGGGACGTTCGAACAGGACTGGCGCAAAATGAACTGCATCAATTTCGTGTTTGTTCCCAAGGGGATCGATTCCAAAGAAAAACTCGAACAGCTTTACAACACGCATGTAAAGCGCTTTTACTCATCCCCCCAGTGGCGGCACAAAGTTATCAAACGACTCTGGCAGCATCGAAGAAGCCTCTGGTACTTTGCCTCACATCTTCCGTCGTTTTTGGCCGCTATGCGAAATTTTGAACCGGACAAGGATATTAAAACGCATTCGTCCCGATGACATAGTTTTACTACATGACAGCCGGACACCTGATGAAGGCTTAGTTCCGACCTGGATAAACGAGATCGAAAACCTTTATTTCCATGGTTTTTCGATCCACAAAAAACAACTAAAGCGGATGGTTTCCCTACCGAAAAGGATTGCGCCGTACGATGGACTCATGAAACTCGCCTATTCCGCAACCGTTCATCGTTTTCTCCTGTCCGTTCTGACACGGTACATCCGTTCAGTGAAACCACCTTTCCTGCTCGAAAGCCTTGGATTGCGCGGCAATCTGGCGGTCGAGCAGACTGCATGCCACGGCGATCAACACCAAGGCGGCATTGGCCGCGATTTCGGAGTAGGTGGACGATGCGGACGGAATAGACCCGGTAGACGACATGGACGGAGTGGACGATGTGGAGAGTCCACCACGTTCATGCTGTCCGCCCCTTCCATTTAGGTCCATCATCTCTATCCCGCACACCCTTTACCCACGATGCCACCTCGCCGGCGGTAGCGCACCGCCGGGCAATCAGCTCTGACCGACGCGGGTCTTCCCGCGACCAAGCGGGCAGCCCGCGTTGCCGCAGAAAATATTCATAGTCCAGGCGCAATTCTTCCAAACTGGCCCGGGCCATATTGGTCAGCTTCAGCTCGGTTTTTTTCGATGTCCCCGATGCCTGGCTGCCTTCGGCGATATTCTGCACGCCGCTGCGCGTCGCTTGGACCATCTGATCACGCGTACGGCTGAACCGGTCCACATAGCGCTCGCAAAACCGCACCGTCACATCATAAAACCAGTTGCGCCATTTGAAAGCTTTTCAGCCTGCGGTATCCGCCGTGTTTGGGTATCAAAGGCTCTTTTTCACTCATTGACATAATCCTTAAGGTTAGGGTTTATGCCAGCCGCACCGTCGGTTCAGTCCACTCTGTCCATCCCGTCCATCAAGTCCACCGGGTCCATGCTGTCCACCACCATCACTGGGCCACCCCCAGCCCTTTTCCCCAACTGTTTCAAGGCAACATTCTAGCCGATGAGTTTTTTAGACCTTTCTCGGTGATCAATTCATCAAGATCGCTCGTGGTAATCACGCAATTCTGAATCTGCGTATTTTTTACCCAAGGGATGCTGCCTCCCCAATACGCAGGTTTGGTCTCGGATTCTATTTAAAAACCTGGTATACCGGCATCACCGTCTGTTTCCACCGTAACAAAAACCGGTTGGTCCGCGTCGTCAAATTGCGGCCACTGCATGTCGGTTACGGCACGTTGGACAAATTTGACGACCCCGGCGTCGTCGATTCCGCAGTCGCCGACAGTATAATTAAAAGTCCATTGTCCAATATTGCCTGCCGTTATAGGGCTTGCCGGGCTTAGGGACACTTTCCTCAGACGCTTATCCAAACTGTTATCCATATCCATTCTCCCGATCATTTTTATTTTGCCAAAGCGGCCTGCTTTCTCTTACGTTTAACCCCGAACTGCCAGATGGAAATAACGGACAGGAGAATAAACGCAAGGGAAATGGGGCGGGTGATAAAGATCATCAGGCTATTGTCGGAAAGAATCATGGTCTGTCTGAGCGATACTTCAAATATGGGTCCCAGGATAAAGCCGATAATCATGGGCAAAAAAGACAGGTCCAGCTTAACCATTAAATACCCGATAACACCGTACAAGCCCATGACAACCATACCAAAAAGGTCACCGGTACTCAAGTAAGATCCGGTGATACAAAGGATAAAAACTATCGGAAATATTATCACTTTCGGCACATTGACAATTTTTGCGAAAAGCTTCAAACTGAACAGGTTGATAATGAAATTAGCCAGGTTGGCCAGTAAAAGAGCAATGAAAATGCCGGCTATTAACCGCCCATGCTCCTGAAACATCATGGGGCCGGGAATGACGCCGTGGATCATGAAAGCCCCGATTAAAATAGCGGCCACTACATTTCCGGGAATACCCAGAGCGAAAAGAGGAATCAAATTTGAACCGATGACCGCATTGTTAGCCGACTCTGCGGCAGCCAGCCCCTCCAACGAACCTTTGCCGAAAAGCTCAGGGCTTTTAGATGCCCGCTTGGCAGCGCCATAACTTAAAAACGCTGCGATAATTGCACCCACCCCGGGCAAAGCGCCGATGGCTGTTACAATTAAGCTTCCGCGGACAATACTTTTTGATGCGCCCTTGAATTCTTTTAAACTGACGGTTTTATCCTTTGGATCCGTGCTGGCAACCGCTACGATGTCGTCTTTTATGCCGGCCGTTTTTTTTTCAAACTGCAGAAATATTTCGGTTACCGCCAGCAGTCCGATGGCAGTAGGGATCAGGGGGATGCCCTCATCAAGAACCTGAATTCCGAAGGTAAGGCGGCTGGTGCCTTCAATCGGATCGGTTCCGATAAGAGCGGTCAGAAATCCGAAGCAGGCAATGATGAGGCCGGTCAGCATGGACCGGCCCGTCATGGCTACTACCAATGTAAGCGAAAAAAAGATGACCGCCGTAATTTCAGGGGGGCCCATTTTTAAGGCCACCGCAGCCAACGGTGCGGCAACCAGGATCAGGACCAGGTCACTGAAGGTGTCTCCGATAACAGAGGCATACAGAGACATTTTCAGCGCCTTTTCCGCTTTGCCAGCCTGGGCCAGCGGGTACCCGTCGAAGCCGGTCACTGCGCTTTCAGGACTTCCCGGGGTGTTGATCAGAATGGCGGTGATGGATCCGCCAAATGTTCCCCCTTTATTGACTGCCAATAAGAATACGATGGCAGAAAGCGGACTCATGTAAAAGGTGAGCGGAACGGCAATGGCGATTGCCATGATGGAATTTAGCCCCGGTGCGGCTCCGACAACGATGCCGAGAATAATCCCTAACACAATTGCCAGCAAGTTGCCGGCCGTGAAGACATCGACTAATCCACCTAATAATTGCTCGGTCCCCAAAAACATGGTTTCTCTCACTTCGTTAAGAAAAAAGGATGCCGACCGGCAGTGGTTTTTTTAAGACAACCGCAAATACCAGATAGATCACAAAGGGGCACACGATACCGACCGTTAGTATCAGGCGCCAATTCCTTTCTCCCATGAGCAGCATTGTAGCGCTGATAATCAATAGAGATACAACTAAAAACCCCAAATAGTACAACCCCAGACAGGAGCCGAAAATAATCAGGCATATCCGGATAAAATTGCTAATACCTCCGATATCAAACACCCGGCGTTGTTTATTATTGCGCAGCTTTATAAAATTGCTTACGACAAGCAGAATAGAAAGAGCGCCTAAAACGCCAAGAATCGCATTTGGGAAAAAGGCGGGAGATAATCCACCCCCATACCCAAAAGAAATTGTCTGGTGCGGCACAATAAAAATTAAACCGATCAAACTGAACAAGATGAAAAATATGCCCAATATTGCATCTATTCTGTTCATAGTTTGGGTCCAATGATTTTTTGATAGCTGTTCATCGGTCAAATCGCAAAAACTCTACTCTTTGACGGGCCCCTTACAATTACTACTTTAAATAGTCAAATAAGTTCTTCATGGATCCATATTGTTCGGAAATGTATTCGGATGTGGCTTTCGGCCCTCTATAATTAACTGGATATTTTATTTTGGACATCAGCCCCTTGTATTCTTTGCTTTGCACGGCCTTAGCCACACTGGCTTCGAGTTTCATCAGGATATTACCCGGGGTCCCCTTGGGAAGAGCGAGGGTAATCGCCGATCCCGCATCAACATCATAACCCAATTCAGTCATCGTTGGCACCTGCGGTTCTGCTGCCAGACCATCGCGGAGTAACGCGGCTAAGGTATTGAGTTTGCCTGCCTTGGTATACTTGATGTGCAGGCCACCGCTGAATCCAAAATCAGTGTGCCCTCCCATTACAGCGGTCAATGTCTCGGCGGCACCTTTAAAGGGTACAATTTTAATGGGTATACCTTCTTTTTTAGCGATATAGCGTGTTACCATCGCATCGATCGGTGTCATACTGGCGACACTCAACCCCTTCTTTTGTTTGCCAAGATCCATGAGTTCTTTCCATGTCTTTATGGATGGCGGCCCCACATAAGCTACTTGATACTCACCCGCGGTGGCAAGGTAATCAAAGTCATCCCAATGAAAAGAGACTTTTTTTTGTTTCGCCATAAAATGGGGCATGAAGGTAAAAGCAACGCTGACGGTCATGGCAATATTGTAGCCGTCGGGCGCGCTTTTTCTGACATAAGAAGCTGCCAGAAATCCGCCGCCACCCGGCTTGTTGACCACCAGGACCGGCTGACCGAGCTGTTCCTGCATCGATTTTGCCAATATTCGGGCAACACTGTCGGTCACCCCCCCGGCCTTGAATCCAACGATTAAATTGATGGGTTTGTCGGGATACTCAGCCCAGGCAGACTGACTAAAACCAAGACTGGTGACCATGACAACGATGAAGATAATCCGGAACGTGATAGTGCATCTGGTTGAAAGCCTCATTTTTTCCTCCTTTTATGTTAATAGTTTGTTAGGTTTCGTCTGATGTATTCACAGCAAAGGCGCTGAGTTCGCTGAGCAGAAAGTGAAAAAAGAAAATCCACTTGACGTCTTCCGCGTCTCAACCGAAGCGGGCGGTGTATCGTAGGTCTAAACAATAATGGACACATTTGTAAAAAAACCCGGGGCTCTCGTCACATATTAAGGCAACTGCATTCATCCATAGCGCGGTGCTCAAACGATATGATCTTTCCTAAACGCTTCTATCTCTTCCTTGCTGTATCCCAGCGCACTGATAATTTCCGTTGTATGTTCTCCCAATGTTGGCGGTTTGCGCCTGATGTCATCAAGTGAGTTTGAAAATTTTACGGGATATCCAATTTGTTTGATGTTGGCCCCTGTTTGGGGGTCTGATATTTCTCTGATAATACCTCTATGATTTACGTGAGGATCATTTAGAAATTCTTCATGGTTCAAAACGGGACAGCAGGGAATGTCTTCATCTTTAAAAACAATTTCCCATTCTTTAAGTTTTTTGGAGATGAATATATCAGACAGCAGTTGATGAACAGCCGGCTTATGGATCATACGCCCTAAGCGTGTATTGTATTCGGGATTGGCGATATCAGGATACTCTGATTTTAGGAGATCCCGCAATGCAATCCAGAACTTGTCTTCCATAGTTGCGACACAGAAAAACCGTCCGTCTTTTGTCTGAAATATATCATTATCGGGCATAATATGGTTCATTTGTCGGATATCATCCCCCCACACATCCTGCATCATGATGGCCATCGGTGCTACCAAGGAGGAAATGGCATCATGGATGGAAACATCCAAATATTGCCCCTTTCCATTTTCTCTTGCTCCCACGATAGCAATCGCTAAAGACAGGGCCGCGAACATTGATGCCGCTATATCAGATAACCTTATGCCGGGGCGGGCGATTTTGTCTTCGACCTGGGAGGGTATGCCAAAATAGCCACTCAATGATAGATAATTGAGGTCATGGCCAGGCCTGTCGGCATATGGGCCATTTTGTCCGAAGCCGGATATGGAACAATAGACCAGGGCAGAATTTAGCTTTTGCACATCTTCAAAACTCAATCCCAAACGCGCCATAACGCCCGGGCGAAATCCTTCAATTAATGCATCGGCTTGGGATAAGAGTTGTCCGAAAATTTCCTTACCCTTTTGACTCTTTAGATTTAAGGTTACCGATTTTTTATTGGTATTTAGCATTTCATAAATCGGTAAACCCATAACACGGACGGGATCTCCCAGGCCTGGCGTTTCAATCTTTATGACTTCTGCACCAAAGGATGTTAACAGCATGCTCGCATAAGGCCCCGGAAGAAAATTCGCTAACTCAATAATTTTCACACCATTCAGACATGACCATTCATTTCCCATGAGATCGCCCTCTCTTCCAATTAATGTACATCTTTTTGGGATCTTGCGGATTCCTGCTTCATTAAGACCCTAGCGATGGTATTTCTTTGTATCTCGCTTGTGCCGGTTAAGACTCGAAACATACGCAGCATCCGAAAGGCCCACTCAACAGGGTGGCCTTTGGTCAGTCCTTTGGCTCCATGAATCTGGACGGCTTTGTCAGCTATGTTGAAAGCAGTTTCGGAAACCATTAATTTGCACATGGCCGCTTCCATCCGGATGTCTTCACCGCGGTCGGCACTGGCGGCTGCCGCCAGTGTCATCGACCTGCAGGCATACACGCCGGTGGCCATGTCAGCCAGCATGTGCTGGATGGCCTGAAATTGTGCGATGGGACCGCCGAACTGTTCTCTGGTCAGCGAATATGCGACTGAAAGATTGACTAATTTCTGGGCCATCCCGACCAGGGTCGGGCAGTGCAAAAGCCGGTTCACATTGATGCGCCCCATGCCCAGCACAAACCCCTGGCCTTCTTGGCCCAGGATGTTTCTGGCAGGCACCCGGCACTCATCCAGCACGATATCACCTTCGATGTGCTGTCCTGACATGGGCATGTCAACTTCTTCAACCCGATATCCCGGCGTTTCGGCATCCACCAGAAAAGCAGTGATGCCTTGCGCGCCTTTATCAGGATCGGAAACCGCAATCACGATGGCAAAGTCGGCAAAAGGGGAGGCCGTTATGAAGTGTTTTCTGCCGTTGAGTATGTAGTCATCACCAGTTTTGACTGCCCGGGTTTGAATCCGTTTGGCATCGGAGCCGGCATCTATTTCGGTGAGGGCAAAGCAACAGGCCTTTTCTCCCCGAATGACAGGCAGGAAAAACGATTCTTTTTGCTCCGGCGTTGCAAATTGAAAAATATGTCCCACGCGCAAAGGCCCGCCCATTTCCCCTAGAACATGGAGGAACAGCACACTGTCCATTTGAGCCAGGTCTTCTTTCAGAACGCAAAGATCAACAAAACTCAAATTTTTGCCGCCAAGCTCTTGGGGCAGGTGAATGCCGTAAAAACCAAGCTCTCTTGATCGTTTCCAGACTGATTGCAGCAGGGACTTGGAAAAGCGTGTTTCCGGGGTCAACTTTTCTTCTTTTTCAAACGGTATCAACTCTTCTTGAACATATTTTTTCAGGCGTGTTCTGATTTCAGACAACTTCTCACTAACGGGGTGTTGCATAGACTGCCTCCTTCTTCTGGCCCAGTAATCTAATGGACAAAACGTTTTTTCCCACTCCAGTATTTTTCGCGAACAATGCGGCGAACAATTTTTCCATTGGGGTTTTTGGGAAGATCATCTACGAACCGGATGGACTTGGGCTTTTTAAAACTGGCAAGCGATTTCATGCAGTGCTCGATTAATTCCAGCTCCGAGACTGATTTGCCTTCCTTTAAGACGACGATTGCTTTGACGGCTTCCCCCCAGGTATCATCCGGCACACCGATGACACAGGCTTCATATACCGCAGGGTGATCGTAAAGCACGCTTTCAACTTCAGTGGGATACACATTGAAGCCGCCGGAAATGATCATTTCCTTTTTTCGATCAACGATATAGATGTAGCCCTCCTCGTCAACCCGTGCCAGGTCACCGGTGTGATACCAGCCGCCCTTTAGCACCTCCCGGGTTAAGTCAGGCTCGTTCCAGTAACCTTTCATGACGTCCGGCCCACTGACAATGACTTCCCCGATTTGCCCCGCAGCCGTTTCCTGGCCGTTTTCATCTACCACTCGAACCTCGGTGTCGAATACCGGACGACCGCAGGATGAGAGTCGTTCAGGATTATGGTCAAGCGCTTCCAGGTGGTCGCGCATCGTTAACAGGGTGACAAGGGAGGTGGTCTCCCCCGCACCATACCCCTGAACCAAAATGGGACCAAAAACATCCATGGCTTGACGGACCCTGTTCGGCGACATCGGAGATGCCCCGTATAGAACTACCTTCAGGGAACTGAGATCGCAGTCCTGCAGCTTTTGATTGTCGAGCAGCATGTTGATCATCGTTGGTACCAGAAACGTGTGGGTTACTTTTTCCCTTGCGATGGTTTCTATCAATAATTCCGGATCAAAACGGTCCATGACAAGGTTGCAGCCGCCTGCGAACAAAACCGGCATGATATTCATGCCGGTGGCGTGGGTAAGGGGGCCTACCAGAGAAAAGATGTCACCGCGATTGACGCGCGTATCCGGCACCATCATTGCCTTGCGCAGGAAAGCCAAGCGATTGCCAAAGGTTTGTATGGCCGCTTTCAGTTTGCCGGAGGATCCGGAGGTATAATGCAGCACCGCAATATCATCCTCACAAACCTCCCTGTCGGGATTTGTTCCGGAGCTGCCGGCAACAAGTGTTTCATAATCCAGGGTATGGGCAGGCGCTGGTTCCAGGCAAATAATATGCTCCAGCAACGGAAGATCCTTTCCGGCATCCAGTATACCCTCGACATGGTGTGCATCCAAAATAATTGCTTTGGTATCTGAATCGTTGGCAACGTGGATCGTTTCGTCAATTGACAGCCTGGCGTTGATGGGAACTTTGACCAAGCCTGCTTTGTAGCAAGCTATCTCGACCTCAATTATTTCAGACCGGTTCCAGGATTGAACCGCCACATGATCGCCCGGCTTTAATCCTAAAGATAACAGGCCTTGGGCCAGACAATTGGTCCGAATATCTAGTTCACGATAGGAAAATCGGCTGTCTTTATAGATCAGGGCATTTTCATTGGGCCAAAATCGTGCACTGCGGGATACATATCTGCCTAAATTCATACTTTTCCCCCCTCTACAGTCTTCATCATCGGGATGGCCGATATCCCTTTCCTGATCTCAATATTGAAATTATAGTTCTAAATATTCAGTCCATGCCGTGGCAAGCAGCCAGCGTTCAAGAAATTGACCATGCGATCATTTCCGCTCCAGAACCGCTGTGGATTGGTAAACTTCACTGGGAAAATGGGTAACAGCAACCATTAGCGGCCTTCCGGCCTCGTTTAGGTAGATTCGTTTAATAGTCAGCAGTGCACTTCCCAGTTTGAGGTCCATATCATTTGCAATCTCTTTTGTGGCCGCAGTCGCATACACAAACTGGTTTGCCGTTTTGATGCGCTCATCCGCTATTTTTTCAATCTCCAGAAACAATACCTGGTTGTGAAGCTGAGTAATCTGAATATCCCGACCGATTGATTCTACAACATAGGCTCGATAGGAAGCTCGGTGGTTGTCCTTGATATACCTTATTCCTTTGAAAGCATAGACGGCATGACCTGACGGCAGGTGCAGATCGCGTGCTATTTTTTCCGGTGCTTTAATTTTTCTTTTGCTGGTAAGTTCAAGCCGGGTCTGCTTGGACAGATAAATAAGATCCTCTACTCGACCGTAATTCCAACCCAGGCTCTGGCGAGTAAAGTTCATGACAAAAGTACCTCGGCCCTGTTGGCGCTGGACCATGCCTTCGGTTTCCAGAATCGCGACGGCCTGGCGGACGGTGATGCGACTCAAGTTAAACTCTTCGCATAGCTGAGGTTCCGTGGGAATGGCCTCCCCCGGAAAATATACACCCGAAATTATGCGTTCCCGAAGTGTGCGAGCCAGTTGGTGGTAAAGTGTTGCCGCCCCTTTTTCCATTTTAAATGCGTTTTCAATCAAAAGGTGCTCCTTGAGCAGCTGTTCATTCAAATTGATTATTTTGTTATAACGTTATAATGAATTTGTCAAGGCTTTTCCCATAAAGATAATATTTTTGAATTACAAAACATTTGTAAGGATACCGATAACCTATGCCATACTATAAAACATATGAATTCTTGTCGGACCAAATTAACTAATTGAATATCAATGAAATAGCGCTCGCAAAACCGCACCGTCACATCATAAAACCAGTTGCGCCATTTGAAAGCTTTTCAGCCTGCGGTATCCGCTGTGTTTGGGTATCAAAGGCTCTTTTTCACTCATCCACCTGCACCTAAAATTTAGGGTGCAAGCCGTCCACCATCCCGTCCATTAAGTTTACCGGATCAATGCTGTCCCCACCATCCCTGTGCCACCCTCAGCTTTTTTTCCCCAACTGTTTCAAGGCAGCATCCGCCGCAACTTTGTCGATGATGCCCTTCATAAACCGGTCCATTTCGCTGCTTTCGGAATAATTGGCCGGAGCAATAAAATTCACCCGACCCTCCGTGACTAGCTTTTCAGCCTTGACCTTGGCGCCACCGGTGTTCGGTTTATACACCGCAATGGCATGTCCCCAGGGTGTTTTTATTCTGCCCTATCCATAAAATAATATCAATTACTTGCAAGAAATTATGAACAAACGCCTCCGGATGAGGTATAAAACAAGCCATATGACACTTCATTCCGGAGGTAACTGCATTGAACCTGTTAAAAGTCCTTGTCCGGCCCATCCATCCGCCTGAAGAGCAGCGTTTTC
>JAJRVC010000577.1 GCA_024277475.1 Deltaproteobacteria bacterium | reverse complement strand
GTAAAATAGCTCTCCGACAGGGCTTTTATCCATTGCCCGATGTAAGGTATTTCGAGAATATTTCTGAGCTGCAGGTCGAGAAAACCGAGCAGGCAGGCTCCGGCAACAGGCCCCATTATGGATCCCAGACCGCCGACCACCGCCATGACCAGGAACATGATCGACATGAACATATTAAAAAGTTCGGGCTCAATAAAACGCAGCACAAAGGCGTAAAGCCCGCCGCCGACACCGGCATAAAATGCGCTGACGGCAAAGGCCAGGGTTTTATAGTAGGTCAGGTTAACCCCCATGGTTTCGGCGGCGATGTCTGCGTCCCGGATGGAGATGAAGGCCCGGCCCACCTTTGTTTTGACGATGTTGCGGGCGATGACCACCAGGAAAATAGTGATGGGGATCAGGACGAAATAAAAGTCCTTGTCGGTTTGGATGTGCCAGGAGCCGAGGGTTAATTCCGGAGCGTTCAGGCCCTGGCGTTCGCCTAATATTTTAATTTTGCCGATGATCTGGGTGGCGGTGATGCCGAACCCGAGTGTGGCAATGGCCAGGTAGGGACCTTCCAGTCGAAGTGCCGGCAGCCCTATCAGAAAGCCGAAAAGTGCTGCCACTAGGCCGGCGCAGGGCAAAGCGAGCAGAAAGGGAAAATGGGCCTTGGCCATCAGGACTATGGTTCCATAGGCACCGATTGCAAAGAAGCCTGCATGTCCCATGGAAATTTGGCCGGTGTAACCCACCAGAAGATTCAGGCCGACCACAACGATCACGTTGATGGCCATGTAGTTGGCCACATAAACATAATAGTTTTTTGCAAGGAAAGGAAAGGCGGTGAGAAAAACGATTAATATACAAAACCAGAAAGCAACTACGCCGGATGAAAAAAACTGAACATCCTCATAATAATCCCTTTTCATGTCCATACGCAATTGCTCCCGGTGTCGGAATTAAATCAGGCAGATAGAGCGTTCTACCCTTTTGAGATCGGCTCCGCAATAAAAAGGGCAAATCATTCATGCCAAGAACGTCTTATATTGTCAATAGAAAATAGCAGCCGTTCACAGGTTCAGGGTTCAACGTTCTGGGTTAAGGGTCAGGACAAAGATAGCATTAAAAATCCGGAAACATAGTTTAAATTGCTCATTTCCCAAACAATTGCCAGCTTGGCTTTAAATTTTGGATTGAGACTGATGAAGCTGGTTTCTGGATACAGGATTGTAAAAGATAACTATCCTTATTTTATCCCCGCTAAAGACTGGATTTCCGCTTCGCTCCAGCAAGCATCGAGTATCCAGTATTCGGTTTGAGGCGAATCTTCGCTATTCCGTAACGGTCGGTAGTTTATGATCCTTGAATTCGGCACGCAATTTTGTTTTTAAAATCTTGCCGGTTGCCGTATGCGGCAATTCGTCGACAAAAATGACGTCATCCGGCAGTTGCCACTTTGCAAGCGATCCCCTTAGGTGATCGATAACTTCATCTTTTGTGACGGCGGAACCCTGCTCCCTGACGGCAAGCAGCAGTGGGCGCTCATCCCATTTGGGATGTGACACGGCAATTACGGCCGCCTCCGCAATACCCGGGCAACCGACAGCCTCGTTTTCCAAGTCGATGGAAGATATCCATTCGCCACCGGATTTAATGACATCCTTGGATCGATCGGTGATTTGCATGTAGCCGTCCGGATCAATGGTGGCCACGTCGCCCGTGTCAAACCAATCGTCATCATCCACCGCGTCACCGCCCTCGCCTTTAAAATAGCCTGATGTAATCCAGGGACCACGCACCAATAGATTACCAAAGGCCTTACCATCCCATGGCAGTTCGTTGCCGGTACCATCGACGATTTTCATATCGACACCATAGACGGCGCGGCCCTGTTTGAGGGACAACTCGATCCTGTCGTCCAAGGATAAATCGCAGTGCTTCTTTTTCAGGTTGCAGGCGGTTCCCAAGGGACTCATTTCCGTCATTCCCCAGGCATGGATGACATTGACATCGTAATCTTTTTCGAAAGTTTCAATCATCGCCTTGGGTGCCGCCGCCCCTCCAATGACCGTCCGTTTCATACTGGAAAATTTCTTGTTGTTTTCCTTCATATAAGCCAGCAACATCATCCAGATAGTCGGCACGCCGGCAGACAGGGTTACTTGTTCACTCTCCATCAGTTCATAAAGAGCTTCCCCATCCATCCGGGCGCCGGGCATGACCATCTTGGCGCCGCACATGGCGGAAGCGTAGGGAATGCCCCAGGCATTGACGTGAAACATGGGAACCACCGGCAGGATGGTTTCCAGATTGCACAAGCCCAAACCATCCGGTATGCAGACGGCATAGCTGTGCAAAACGGTGGAACGGTGACTGAACAGCACCCCTTTGGGATTCCCGGTGGTACCGGAAGTGTAGCAAAGCGAAGAAGCGGTGTTCTCATCAAATACCGGCCACCGATAATCATCATCCGCAGATGCTACCAGGGTTTCATAGCAGATAACATTCGGCAGCGCTGTCTCCGGCATATGAGCCTCATCGGTCATGATAACAAACCCCTTTACCGTGGGGAGCTGACCGACTAATTTTTCGATAAGCGGGACAAAAGTCAGATCCATAAATATATATTTATCTTCCGCATGGTTGACGATATAGACAATCTGCTCGGGAAACAACCGTGGGTTAATGGTGTGGCAGACGGCCCCCATGCCGGAGACTCCGTAATAGATTTCCACATGGCGATATCCGTTCCAGGCCAGGGTGCCGATTCGATCGCTTTTTTCGATACCCAGCTTCTCCAGGGCTTTGGCCAGCCGCCGGGATCGGGCCCTGCAATCTGTGTATGTATACCGATGAATAGGACCTTCTACAGTTCGGGAAACAATTTCCTCATTGCCATGATTTGACGCTGCAAACTCAATCAAAGATGAAATCAATAACGGGCGATCTTGCATTAAACCTAACATAAGTAAACCTCCGGTTTGAATATAAAAGTTAAATAGTTGATTAGGTAGATAGTCGATTAGTTGAATGATTAAGTGGCATCGCTGCGCTTTGTCATTACGACAAACTAGAATCGACAGGATTCCTTAACTCGTCTTTTGTCATTCGTCCTTCCAAGGGTTCCTTGATTATTTATTCTTCAATTTTCAATATTCAATCGTTAGACTTCCAGCCATTCTTTGCGAATGGTTTGATTGGTTTTCAGATCTTCAGGTGTGCCTTCAAAAATAATTTGTCCATGCCCCATGATATAAATTCGCTGGGAAATCTTCAAGGCGATGCTCATCTTCTGTTCCACCAGCAGCACCGAAATACCTCTTCGAGCGATCTCCTCGATCAATTCCCTCACCAATTCAACCATTTTGGGTGCCAGGCCTTCAGTGGGTTCGTCAATCATGATGAAATCGGGGTCGCCCATGAGTGTGCGGCAGATAGTCAGCATCTGCTGCTCCCCCCCCGAAATGAGGCCGCCATTAACATTGGACCGCTCACCCAGCTTGGGGAACAGACGGAATACATCTTTAAAACTCCAGCGGCCCTTATCACTGCGGCCCTTGAGGCCCAGTTCCAGGTTCTGCAGAACGGTAAGTCCCGGAAAAATCCAGCGGTCCTCGGGGACAAATCCAATGCCCTGGCGGGCAATCAGATGCGGTTTCAGACCGGCGATCTCATGGCCCCGGTACATGATCGATCCCTTAGGAGATACGAGCCCCATGATCGTCTTGCAGGTGGTCGAGCGGCCCACGCCGTTGCGGCCCAGCAGGCTCACGATTTCACCCTCATTAACTTCGAGATTTACGCCCTGCAGGATATGGCTTTGGCCGTAATATGCATGCAAGTCTTTGATTTCAAGCATTCAAGCCACCTCCTTTCCCAGGTACGCTTCCTGAACATCGGCATTGCTGCGAATCTCGTCCGGTTCGCCGGTGGCGATGATTTCACCGTAAACCAGTACCGAGATACGGTCGGCCAGGTCGAATACAACGCCCATATCATGTTCGACCACCACGAGGGTCTTGTCCTCGGTGACACTGCGGATCAGGTTAACGGCCCGATCTGTTTCACTGTGGCTCATGCCGGCTGTGGGTTCGTCCAGCAGAATCACATCGGCCCCACCGGCAATCGTAACACCGACCTCCAGGGCGCGTTGCTCGGCATAGGCCAGTTCACCGGCGGGGATCTTTTGCCGGTCAATCATATTGATTTTTTCCAGCAGCAATTCGGTCTTTTGATTCAGCTCTTTGCGACGATTGCAGTGGTGCCAGAAGGAGTACTTATATTTCAGCGGCCACAACAGGGCGCAGCGGATGTTCTCAAAAACACTCATCCGGGGGAAAATATTGGTAACCTGAAAACTGCGCGACAAACCCAGACGGTTGATCTGGTGAGGCGCATTGTTCGTAATGTCATGGCCACCCAGCTTAATATGCCCTTTGCTGACCTGGTAAAAACCGCTGATCAGATTGAACAGGGTCGATTTGCCGGCACCGTTGGGGCCGATGATAGCGTGCCGTTCTCCGCGATGAATGGCCAGATTGACACCGTTGATGATTTTGCTGTTGCCAAAGCTCTTGTGGACGTCAATGAGCTCAAGCGCCTCTTTTGTCATGATCCTGAATCCTTTTGTTTGAGTTGCTTACCGGCGGTTTGCCAGGCCCGGCTGACAAGGCGCCGGCTCCTGAGGAAAAGGACCAGACCCCCGATAGATAGTGCAATGGAAATAATCCAGGGCCAGATCGATTGGGCGTAGAATTCGATGCCAAAGATGTGCAGGGGATCTTCGGGCTTTATGCTCAGGGAGAGATGGTAATTGATTTCGATGAATATCATGCATCCCAAAAATAAAATAATGACCGGCCCCGCTATGACGCCGTATGCTTTGAGGACACCAGCCAGGACCCGGCCCTGCCAGAGGGGCTTGTGCATCATGATCAAACCGGCCAGGCCGCCCGGGGCCCACATAATCATGGCAACAAACATCAGCCCGTAGTAAAGCACCCAGGCATGTGTAATGTTGGACAGCATAAGCTCCATGATGGTGATCAGGATGGCGCCCAGGATGGGACCGAAAAAGTAACCGATGCCGCCGATATAGGTCATCATCAGCACATTGGCCGAAGGGATGGCCCCCACGACTTCGGCAGTGACGATTTCATAATTAATGGCAAACAGCCCGCCGGCGATACCGGCGAAAAAAGCCGATAGGGAAAACTGGATGGCGCGCACGATATGAGTGTTGTATCCCACGAAAGGCGTTCGCTCCGGATTGTCGCGCACTGCGTTCGACATACGGCCGAGCGGGGTCTGGGTTAACAGATACATCAATCCGATGCTGACCAGCATCCAGAAAGCGATCAGGTAGTAAACCTCGATCTGCTGGCCAAAGCCAAAGGGGGTCAGCGTAATTTCGGCCATGCGGTCGCCGGATATACCTTCCTCGCCACCAAAAAAACTGGGCAACATCAGAGAACTGGCCGCTATCAGCTCTCCAATTCCTAAAGATATCAGTGCAAAAGGGGTCCCGGCCCGGCGGGTGGATACATAGCCGAAGATGATACCAAAGAACAGACCACCTAAACCGCCGATCAGGGGCAGGAGCTCTATCGGCAGGAAAAGCACACCCTCATTGATGAAATTAAGGGCATGCATGGCGATGAAGCCGCCCAGCCCGAAATAGACGGCATGACCAAAAGAAAGCATCCCGCTTTGGCCCAGGAGCATGTTATAGGACAGCGCAAATATGATCATGATCCCCATTTCACTGGCCATGGAGAGCATAAAGCCCGATTGGAGCAAAAAGGGCAGCAACACAAGCAACAGGATCATGCCGGCCCATAGCGCCAATACGCGCAACCATTTTTTGGAATAATTTTTAATTGGCATAGTGCTCATGTTTCACGGGTTCCCATGAGACCTTTCGGCCGGAAGATCAGCATAAATACCATAAACAGATAGGGTAAAATAGGTCCGGTGTGGGCAATTTGAATCCGGAACAGGTCTTTCAGAATGCCTCCCTGAAAACTGAGGGAAACACCGAACAGCCCAAACAGATCCGTCAGGGAATACTCCAGGCCCACCGCAAAGGTCTGGATGGCCCCCAGAAGCAGCGAGGCCACAAAAGCACCGGTCAACGATCCCATGCCGCCGACAACGACCACTACGAAGACGATGGGTCCCAGCATACGTGCCATACC
>JAJRVC010000576.1 GCA_024277475.1 Deltaproteobacteria bacterium | reverse complement strand
TCAGATCAGATCCTTTCCATGCTCGGCAAGGAATTCGAGTTCTCCTCGATTCAGGATGGTAATGGCTCTTGCCCGCACCCGTATTAGATTCTGATCCGCCATTTTGGCGAATACCCGCGACAGGGTTTCCGGAATCGTACCCAGCAGGCCGGCCAGTTGTCCTTTGGAAATGGTCAGTCGCACCGTATCTGTTGAACCCTGTTCATCGACAAGGAGCAGCAGATAGGCCGCCAGGCGACCCGGAACTTTTTTTAACGAAAGATTTTCGATTTTCACTGCAAATTGACGCAATCGAAGTGAAAGAACAGCTAACATGTTCAATGATAGGGAAGGGGTAGTGGATATCAAATGAACAAAATCAGTTTTTGGAAAAAATAAAAAATGACTCTTGGCAATGGCTTCCGCATTTGCCGGAAATGGCTGCCCGGTAAACACCGCCACTTCGCCGAAAGGCTCTCCTGGACCAAATACATGAAGGATATGCTCTTTACCATCAGATGCCAGCTTGTATATTTTTACCATTCCGGAAGCGACAATAAAAAAACCGATACCGTCATCTCCCTCTGAGAAAACACGTTCCCCTTTCCGGAGATGCCGGCCAACTGCAATGCTGCTGATTTTCTCTAATTGATCCTCGGGGAGGCCGTTGAATATAGAAGTATTTGACAATATTTTCAAATATTTACCCATAATATTTAAAATTATCATCAAAATTTGACATAAGTCAAGGTAAAGAAAGAATAAACGGGATATAAAAACCCACACTTAGAAAAAACGATTTAAAGATGAATAAGGAGATAAAAAAATTAATTTTGACTTAAGTCAAGGTGGTTTTATTCTAGTTGAGGTCTATTATTCATTAAAACAAGCATCAACAACTTAAACAAGGAGGATAATCAGAATGTTTTGCTTTCAATGTGAACAAACTGCAAAAGGCGAAGGCTGTACAAAAATTGGTGTATGCGGAAAGAAACCGGAGGTTGCCGCACTGCAGGATCTTTTGGTGTACTCGTTAAAAGGTTTATCTGTGTACGCCGTGGAAGCTCAAAAAGCAGGCGTCAGTGATGAATCCGTCGACACATTCACTTGTGAGGCACTGTTTTCGACATTGACGAATGTGGATTTCGATCCGGAACGATTCGCAAAACTCATTCATCAATCGGTAAAGCTCCGCAACAACCTGAAAGACAAGGTGGTTGCTGCCGGCGGAAATGCCGATTCTGCCGAAGCGGCCGCAAACTTTACCCCCCGTGACGATTTGGACAGCCTGGTAGAGCAAGGGGAGAAGGTGGGAATTAAAACCGATCCCGATGCTGATGCCGATATTCTTTCATTAAAGGAGCTTTTGATTTACGGCGTAAAAGGGGTAGCCGCTTATGCGGATCATGCCCGGATTTTAGGTAAATCCGATAACGCGATAGCAGCCTTTGTCCATGAAGCCATGGCAGCGACCTTAAAAAAAGATATCGGCGCCGATGAACTCTTGGGCCTGGTCTTAAAATGTGGCGAGGTGAATCTTCGCGCTATGCAACTCCTGGACGAGGCCAATACCGGTACATACGGGCACCCGGTTCCCACCAAGGTTCCGTTGGGCGCAAAAAAGGGAAGGGCCATTCTGGTATCGGGACATGATCTTAAGGATCTCGAAGAGATTTTGAAACAAACCGAAGGAAAGGGAATTAACGTTTATACCCATGGTGAGATGCTGCCCTGTCATGGCTACCCTGAATTGAAGAAATATTCTCACTTTTACGGGCATTACGGCACTGCATGGCAAAACCAGGCAAAGGAGTTCGGTCAATTCCCGGGCGCCATCCTCATGACCACAAACTGCATACAGAAACCTCAGGAGTCATACCAGGACAATATTTTCACCACCGGGTTAGTCGGCTGGCCGGGTGTTAATCACATTGCCGGCAAGGATTTCAGTCCGGTGATCGATAAGGCGATGGCGATGGAGGGCTTTATCGAAGACAGGGAAGGTAAAGACGTCATGGTCGGCTTTGCCAGAAATGCCGTAATGGGTGTAGCCGACAAAGTCATCGATGCGGTTAAAAACAAAGCCATCCGGCATTTCTTTCTGGTGGGCGGATGTGACGGAGCAAAACCGGGCCGCAGCTATTATACCGAGTTTGTTGAGAAGGTACCGGAAGACTGCGTTGTATTGACCCTGGCATGTGGAAAATTTCGATTTTTCGATAAAGACCTGGGCGATATCGGTGGAATTCCGAGACTGCTGGATGTAGGGCAGTGCAACGATGCCTATTCCGCGGTTCAGATTGCTGTTGCCCTGGCCGGTGCCTTTGAATGCGAGGTGAACGATTTGCCCCTTTCATTCATATTGTCCTGGTACGAACAGAAAGCCGTGGCTATTCTTTTAACGCTGCTTTATCTGGGAATAAAAGATATCCGGCTGGGACCGAGCCTGCCGGCCTTCGTTACACCGAATATTCTCAACATTCTGGTGGACAAGTTCGATATCAAACCGATATCCACCCCGGATGAAGACCTGAAAGTGATATTGGGATAAAATCGAATAGGAGGGTCCGCAATGAAGTGCCCTGGACAAGACAGCAGGTACTGGAAACCTGGAGCCATATTCGAAGTGAAGTGCCCCAGGTGCAAAAAAGCGGTGGAGTTTTTTAAAGACGATACATCCCGCAAGTGCAACCACTGCGGCCACCGGTTTGTGAACCCTCAAATGGATTTCGGCTGTGCCGCCTACTGCCAGTTCGCAGAGCAATGCCTGGG
Source organism: Deltaproteobacteria bacterium (assembly GCA_024277475.1). Next base: position 349 of record JAJRVC010000576.1, on the reverse strand, counting down.
AACATTACCGCCGGAAGTGGCGGCACAGCAGGAGAACCTGTTTAAAGACAAAGTGGCTGTGGAAATGAAACGCTATTTCAAGCAGGATTTTAAGCGCATCGGCCATGCCATGCGGGTCGCTCGTTATGCCGAGCGAATCGGAAAGCTTGAAGCCGGTAACATGGCGGTGATTCTGGCTGCAGCTTACCTCCATGATATCGGCATCCTCACGGCAGAGAAAAAATACGGTAGTGCAGCCCCCAAATACCAGGAAAAAGAAGGGCCTGAAATCGCGAGAACGATTTTATCCAGACTGGGGGCGAATGAGAATCTTACCGATGCCGTATGCGACATCGTCGGGCGTCGTCAC
>JAJRVC010000575.1 GCA_024277475.1 Deltaproteobacteria bacterium | reverse complement strand
TGATCGACCCTAACACCGTTTGTGTCGAGGCGAGTGAAACTCCGATGATTGAAGAGCTGGAAAAACATGGAATCGAAGTGATTCCGGTGCCCTTCTACGACGTCGTCATGTTTGGTGGCTGTCTGCACTGTGCCACAGCGGATGTCTACCGCGAGGGCGGATGTAAAGATTACTTTCCCCATCAGGTTGAGGGTTTTTAAAAAGGAGGGAATATGACCGGCTGGCAGAATTTTATTGAAAAACACAGAAAAGATTATGTGAGAGAATTATTTGACTTTTTGAGCATCCCGAGCATATCGAGTTTGTCTGAACATGCGGCCGATGTCCAGCGGGCGGCTGAATGGGTGGCGGAACGGCTGGGTCAAGCCGGCATGGATGCGGTTGAGGTCATGGCTACCGGCGGCCATCCGGTGGTTTACGGCCAGTGGCTCCATGCACCCGGCAAGCCGACGGTCCTGATTTACGGTCACTTCGATGTTCAGCCGGCAGATCCATTGGAGCTTTGGACAACGCCGCCGTTTGAACCTGAAATTCGGGATGATCGGATCTATGCCCGGGGGGCCTCCGATAACAAGGGCAACATGCTCATCCCGATAATTGCCGCCGAGGCGCTTCTCCAGTGTGATGGCGCTTTGCCCGTCAACCTTAAATTTATATTTGAAGGACAGGAAGAAATCGGCAGTCCCCAGCTTGCTGAATTTCTAAAAAGCAATCGTGAGCTGTTTGCATGTGATTTAATCCTAAACGCGGACAGCGGGCAATGGAGTGAAAACCAGCCGAGTCTTCTAACGTCACTTCGCGGTTTATGCGGTCTTCAGGTGGACGTCACCGGGGCTGATTCGGATTTGCACTCCGGTATGTATGGGGGAGCTGTTCAGAACCCCATTCACGCGTTGATTCAAATACTAAATTCCATGCGCGGGTCAGATGGCCGGATTTTGATCGAGGGATTCTACGATAGCGTGCGGCTGCTTTCCGGTGCCGAGAAGGCCCAGATCGACAGCCTTCCTTTTGATGAGTCTGAATTTATGAACAGGGTCGGGGTTAGCGAACTTTTCGGGGAAGCAGGGTTTTCGAATCCGGAACGAATTTGGACCCGGCCGACCCTCGAGCTGAACGGTATCTGGGGAGGTTTTCAGGGGGAAGGCCTTAAAACAGTTCTGCCGGGCAAGGCCCATGCCAAGATTACCTGCCGGTTGGTCGCCGATCAGGATCCGGAGCACATCAACAGCCTCATTGAAGCTCACATCAGGAAAAACACCCCACCTGGAGTGAAGGTCGACCTTACCCCGGTCGACAGTAAAGCAAACCCCTATTTAATGCCGGCTGATCTTCCGGGCAGTCTTGCAGCCATCGAGGTTCTCAGCGAGTTATACGGCAAAAAACCGTTACTTGTTCGAGAAGGCGGCAGTGTGCCGATTTTATCTATTTTTCTGGAACATCTGGGTACCTATGCCACCTGTTTTGGTTTTGGCATGAATGATGAAAAATTCCATGCTCCCGACGAATTTTTCCGTCTGAAAAGTTTTGAACTCGGACAGCGGGCCTATTGTAAAATATTGTATCGCTTAGGTGATCAGAAGTAAGACCAAACTTTTACAGAAAGCAGGTGGACCGCCGCAGGGTCGGCTGGCGAAAATCGTGCTTTTTTCGTATTTTGCTTTTATTGTCCTACTATGGGAAATGGGATGAAAGCGATGAGCCGCGTTATGCTTGGTTCTCATTACCTCAGCCGTGGGTGATTGACTGGAGGGACCGATGCCTCAATACATACATGCAGTACCCAATTTCAGTGAGGGCAAGCGCAATGACGTCATCAATGCAATCGTCGCTCAATTAAAAGACATGCCGGGGATTAAATTAATCGACTTCTATCCTGATCCGGCCTTCAACCGCACGGTTGTTGAAGTGATCGGCAAACCTGATGACCTCGAGGAGGCTTTGCTCAACATGGCCGGCAAAGCCTATGATCTGATCAATATGGAAGACCAACGCGGCGAGCACCCGCGTATCGGTGCCCAGGATACCATACCGCTGTTTCCAATGATTAATGTCACGCTGGCGGATTGTGTAGAACTTGCCGAAAATATCGGCAGGGAGATTTACAAACGCTATGGTGTCCCGGTTTATTTTTGCGGTGAAAATGCGCGAACTGAAGAGAGAAAGAGCCTGGATTTTATCCGCAAGGGGCAGTATGAAGGCCTGAAAAAAGTGGTCCATTTACCTGAACGGGCTCCTGATATCGGGCCGGCGGCCTTGCATCCGACAGCCGGGGCAACCATCGTCAGCGCTGCCGAAAAGGGCCTTGTGGCCGTAAATGTAATTTTAGACACCAATGATTTGGGTATCGCAAGGACCATCGCCAGGAACGTCAGGGGGCCCAGCGGGGGATTTACGACCATCCGTGCTATCGGCCTGGCTTTGGAAAAGAAAAATCGGGTAGCGGTCTCCATGAATATGTTTGACACCGATAAGACGCCGATTTACAGGGTCTTCAACGTCATCGAACTTGAAGCCCGGCGCCACGGGACCACCGTGATCGGTACTGAGATTGTCGGCACATTGCCCCAGGAAGCACTTGTTAATTGCGCAGAGTATTTTCTCAGACTTGAGAACTTCAGTCGCGACCAGATCATTGAGAACCATTTGATTGAACGCGCGGGTTAGCGGAATTGCTGCAGATAAAGAAATTAACATATAACAATTAGGTGTGAAAACGGATGGTTGTTACGAGAGTGCTAACTCACATATGAGCGGCGCCTCTGGCCGCGGGCGTCCAGTCTGATCGTAGAAAAAACTTTGGTCTTTGCTATTTTTATATGATGAGTTAACTAAAAAAATGAACATTGAACGTCCAACGTCGAATAATGTATTCTGTCAATTTAAAAAAAGACAGGGCAACCTGTCGGGTCGTAGCCGAAGGCGAAGCCTGAAGTGATTAAATTCTTCGAAATTCTTCGGTTCGTTTGTTTTAAAATAGATAAAGCGTAGCGTCATCAATATTCGAAGTTCGACGTTGGGCGTTCGATGTTCGACGTTCAATCAATTCACTGTTCCG
>JAJRVC010000574.1 GCA_024277475.1 Deltaproteobacteria bacterium | reverse complement strand
TGTTCTTTAATGGGCGTATCGCTGCCGGCCGTGTAGACGGCGGCGTGCGTGTAAAGCGGTTTGCGCCTGGTATCCAGGCTTTTGATCTCCAGCTTGCTTTCGGCAAACACGATTTCTTTTTCTGTCAGGCGGTGTTCCTCGACAGCGACCTTGTCCAGTACAACAGTTTGGTCGAGGGGTGAGTAGTGCGCCTCAACCCTGTACTGGCCGGCGGGCAATGTGAAGCGCAGGCTGCCTCCGGAACGTTTGGCCACCACTGCTTCTTTTTGGGTAATCTGCACGGTGATGTAAAGCGCTTTGCCGTTGGCATCCAGCCCTTTGACAACCAGATTGTGGGGCAATGCGGCCGCCACCACCTCGGTGAGCGCTGCTTTGAGTTCGGCGGCATTTTGAGCACCCACCAGCAGTCCCCCGGAAGGCGCGGTGATGCACTTGAGTTTTTCCAGGGCTTCGCCCGTGATGTCGAAGCCGACAATATGAATTTTAGTGACCGCCCCGGCAGCCGCAAGTTCCCGTGCGACCTCACAGGGATCCAGGTCGCAGGATTCCAGACCGTCGGTGATCAGCACCACCACTTTTTCTCCCGGCTGGTCCTTGAGAGTTTCGGCCAACTGCAAAAGAGAACCCGCAATGGGGGTTTTGCCTTTGGGGTTAATGGCCTGGATTTTAGCTATGATCGCTTCGGCGTCCAGCTTGCGTACCGGTATCGCCATTTCGATGTCCTCACAATCGCCTTTGCGGCGATGGCCGTACAAGGTGAGTCCAACCTGCAGATCCGCCGGAAGCTCCTTCACCAGCTCTGTCATTACTTTTTTGGCAATCGCGATTTTGGGTTTGCCGTCGATTTGCCCCCACATGGAGCCCGAGGCATCAAAAATCAGCACCATACGGTCGGCACCCTGCATGGCCGCACCCCCGGCGGCAGGGCTGGCGGCTTTGGGCGGGGTTTGGGGTGCGGCACCGGTTTGCGAGGACGTAGTTGCCGCAGCGGCTGCCGCTGTTCTGGTCCATGCGGGCGGTGTGGTGCCGGGTTTTTCAGGCTGTTCCACCCGGGCTGTCACGCGGCCCTCCTCCATGGTAATGTCGGCGAGCACGTGGATCGTTTGGCCTTTTTCTTTAATATCCAAACGGTAGTTATGGTCCGGCACATAAATTTTGCCGGTCTTGGCTTTGCCGCGGCGGGTTTGAACCACGTCTGCCGAAGATGAGGCCGCCAGTGCCGGGCTTATGGATAACAGTGAAAAAAAATACATGAAAACGATAAAAAACAAGCCGGCAGGGCTTCGTGAATCCCGATGCGCCATGAGCACCCCCCAATCCGAACGACCCCGAACAGGTGTCTGCAGTGGTCATTCCTTTCCGGAAAATTGGAAATTAGGCCTCCAACGTGGTTTTCAACAGCTTAAGCCGCCTACTTTGGCGGCGGATTTCTATAATTGTTTCCCACATCTTCCACTTTGATTTCCGTGACCTTCATAAAAGCACCTTCAGGAGCAGTGTCAGACCATTTGGGATATTCCCGGGCTTTCCGTGCCCGATAATTAAAATTAACGGGCAGCTTCTCGGGGGGAAACAGATCAAATCTCAGCCGGCACGGCGGCACGGGTATTTTTTGACCTTGCGGGTGCGTATAATGCCATGGATTGTTCTTGCTGATTGCTGTGATTTTCCATCCCCAATTTATCCGCCTGAGGGGTACCCATGCATTTCCACCTCCCCTCTTCCCGGGACGAAACATCAGATAAATTTGAAACTCCTGATCCTGATATACTGAAGCTGTTGATTTTTCCAGATTGGCGGCAGGCAGGTCTTTCATTGTGATTGGGACTGATCCGGCCTCAGCCCTGCACACTTCCCCGTTATAAGGGTAAGTTGAATCCAGCATAAATCCATGAATATCCGTGTACCAGTGAAATCCGTCCCCCATTTTTTTAAGGCTCCAGTTATCGCTTTTTACCAGCTGTACATACTGCAGACAAAAATTTTTATTCTTTTTAATCGATACCGTACTGGTTACTTTCATTGAAGGCGCATCGGGTAAAATCTCACATTCATTCACATCTGTCCGAAATGCCCATCTCGTCCCAGGCTCCTCACTCACACTTACCTCCGGCATCACAACCTTAAATTCTGTTTTACCGCTTATGTTTTTACTTTTAACCGTATATTTCACTTTCGCAGTCTTGACGTTTTTCCACCAGAAAAATTCAATCTCCTTTTCATCGAGTGTCTCCACCTTAACTTCTTCTGTTCCGTCTTCGCCGGCTTTCCAGTCCTTTAGAATTTTACCCTTCTCCGTGATTTCCCATTTTCCCGGCGGCGGTGTTCCTGTCTCGCCTGGCAACAAGACAATCGCTCTTAAATTCACTTTTTCCCCCGGATAAATTTCCTGTTCTTCCTCATCCGGCGTGGCATCAGTAACATCGTGCCAGGCATCATCTTTGAGCCGGTATATCAGAACATGGGGTTTGGTCTCCTCAATCTTCCAGGACAGGGAATATGTCACATCACCGTCAGAATCTTTTTCGGGGGCATACGGTTTTTTATTGTTCATGGTCACAGGCAGTTCATTAACTTTTACACTGACCCGCGGTGCAGAACGGGAGGAATCAGCCTTGGCCGTCCAGGTATGGCGCCCCTCCATTTTACCCTGTTTTTCAACCTTGCCGATGATATTTGCGACTATTTTCATCTTGCGGGTTGAGGGTTTCCATTCGCAGCTGCTTTGGTCCAGTTTTTGACCATTTATTTCAATTTCATTGAAGGGAATCGCAAGAAGGTAGTGGTCGAACAGCATACCCGTAACTTCCGGTGAGGCCATGTGCCCCAGGCCGGTGTCCTTAAACAAACTGGCAAAGTGATTTATGATCAGGTTGCCGGGGCCGGGAACAGTCTTCAGCAGGGTGCTTGCTGCCCCCTCGTATTTTTCAACAGTTGCATTGTTGCAGTCTTCAGGCGGGTCTTTGTCGGTGATGGTTTCTTTATAGGAATAAAAAGCCAGTGTATTGCCCATGCTTTTGTAATTAACCATTACTGCCGGAAGTCCCTGACCCATACTGCTCATCTCTTTGTTCAGCTTCAAGAGCCCTTGGACCCGAATATTCATATAGCCCGTATTTTTATTTTTTTCACTGTCCACGTCCCACTTGATATTCAAATTGACCGTGATCTTCAGGAATTCCCGAACCTTTTTTTTCTTTTTCCCATCCGCGTTTTGAATGTCGACAGTGAACAGTGTGCCCAAAACCACGAAGGTAAAGATGGTGCACAGGCGAATCAGCCGATGAGTGGCGACGTGTTTTTTAACCATTTTTCATTCTTTTCTATCGCAAACAGACAGAAAGCTGCTTTTTGGCAGGTAAGCATGTCAAATAGCGGCTTTGGTGTCAAGGCTTATGTAAATACACCATGTTGGGGATGGATATGGACGTGTTGATCCCACTTTCCACGCCCCAATCTCTGTTTTTTGGTGATTTTTTCTGTTCGTTTTTTGCCTCTGCCTGTATGATATACTTCTTATCCGGCCCAAGGTCGGACAAATGCACCGGGGCTGTTTTCCGGTGCCGATAAGTACTCCAGCTGTTGTGGTTTGAAAGGCTTGTTCAGTCTTCTCTCAGTGCCAAATCTTCAGGATCATCACCCCCGCAAACTTGGTCATGAACATAAAGGTCGTGGGCCAGGTGGAGGCG
>JAJRVC010000573.1 GCA_024277475.1 Deltaproteobacteria bacterium | reverse complement strand
ATCTCCAGTAAATATTTATCTATAGCAGCCTTTGAGCGTCAGGTGAACAGCTGAACTAAAAAATTGTATTATTTTTAAGGAATTTGCATATTCCAGCTTCCAAAAAGGAAATGCCATGACGGGTAAAGAGAGAATTCTGGCGGCGTTGAATATCAGGGAGCCCGATCGTGTTCCTCTTTATATTCACGGAATAAATGAAGCTCCGATCATCGGGATCGGAAAACATTTTACCGATGGCTTGCCGGAGTCCAAACAATTCCATGAGATGGATGATACCGAAAAGATGAAGCTGTTAGATACCCTCTTTATGATTCATGAAGGGTTTGGCATCGACGGTTTCACCTCCTTTGAGATCACCCACGAAACAGAACTCGATAAAAATCGGGTACAGGATGACTGGGGAATTGTATATCTTCGCAATCCTCATGGCCTGGCGGTCGCTAAAGGCCATCCGGTGAAAGATGCACAGGACCTCATTCATTTTGAGGCACCCGAACCGGTCCGGGAACATCTTGTCCTGCTTGACATGGCGAGGGATCGATTCAAGGGAAACGTTGCACTCTTCTGGTTGATGCGGGGCGCATTTGTTCGCAGCTGGCGGTTGGCCGGGATGGAAAACCTGATGCTCAAGATGTATGAAAATCCTGAATTTGTCCATCGGGTTGCCGCTATGGTGACGGAATACAATTTGAAACAGATTGATCTCCTGGCGCAAGCCGGTCTTGATGTTCTGGTGGTTGAAGATGATATCGCCACAACCGATGCCTCAATGATATCTCCTGAACATTTCAACACATTTATCAATCCTTACAACAGAAGACTCGTCGATCGCGCCCATGATTTGGGTCTTTTGGTGGTGCGCCACAGCGACGGAAATCTCTGGTCCCTGATGGATGTTCTGCTTGCATCGGGATACGATGGACTCAATCCTCTGGAACCGCACGCCGGCATGGAGCTCAAAAAGGTCAAGGCTTACTGCGGGGATAGAATATGTTTGTTGGGGAATATCGATTGTTTTGAGCTTCTACCGGGTGGCACCCCGCAGCAAGTCGATGCGGCTGTTAAACAGGCAATCGAGGATGCGGCTGACGGCGGCGGGCTGATCATCTGTTCTTCCAATTCACTCCACCCGGGTGTCAATCCGGACAACTGCATCGCCATGTTTGAGGCAACAAAAAAATATGGATTATATGAAGCGTAGTTGATAGAGAACACGAAATTTATCTTGCTTTTTTTCGTGTTTTCGTCCTTTTGTATTTTCGTGATTAATTTTTTTTCTGGTTCTCCGTCTGGGGCGGAGCCGGGCTAGGTATTGCTATGCGCAAATCTCCGGTCGTGAATCATGCCGCTAATCGAAACCCGGGCGCTGTCGGCACGTCGGCCTACTTTGCCTTTGCCCTCCTGTTCCTGTTGTACATGTTCGATTATATCGATCGACTGGTCATCGTCTCTCTTTTCCCTTTTCTTAAGATGGACTGGGGTCTGACGGATGCTCAATGCGGACTGCTGGTATCCGCGGTTTACTGGTCTATCCTGATTTTTACATTACCTGTATCTGTTCTCATTGATCGGTGGAGCCGGAAAAAATGTATTGGATTGATGGCACTATTCTGGGGGGTGGCAAGCCTCGGATGTGCATTTACCCGCAATTTTTCGCAGCTGTTTACCGCGCGAACCGCCATCGGTATTGGAGAAGCAGGCTATGCCCCCGGTGGTACGGCGATGATATCGGCCATGTTTCCCCAACAAAGCCGTGCCAGGATGCTGGGCATCTGGAATGCATCGATTCCATTGGGTAGCGCCCTGGGCATCGTTTTGGGCGGCTATATCGCCGAGCATTTCGGCTGGCGGCATGCCTTTGGCATCGTGGCGATACCGGGAATGATTGCGGCCCTGTTTTTCTTTTACGTGAAAGACTATCAAACCGTAGCGCTGGTGCAGACAAAAGGGGAGGAAAGCGGACAAAGCCGGGTTCAAATGAAGTTGATTGATATTGCACAGCAATTCACAAAGAACAGGACACTGGTATTCAACAATCTTGCATTTGCTGCCAATGCATTTGTGACGACCTCCCTGTTGACGTGGCTGCCGACCTATTATCACCGTATCGAAATGATGCCGATGGACAAGGCCGGAACCAAGGGAGCGAGCATCATGCTGCTGGCACTCGTCGGCGCACCGTTAGGCGGGTTTTTAGCGGATAAATGGCAAAAGAGAAAAAACAATGCTCGATCGCTCTTTCCCGCACTTTCGTCCTTAGTCACTTCTGTTGCCCTTCTGGTGGCATTTACGATTTTACACGGCCATTTTCAATACGCGGTATTGCTTTTTACCGGCATCACAGCAATCGCTTTTGTCCCGGCAGCGGTGGCGGTAACCCAGGACGTGGTTCATCCCGGTCTGCGGGCCGTGTCTTTGAGTTTGTGCGTGATCGTACAGCATCTTTTAGGAAGCGCTTTAGGCCCACCTGTAATTGGTATGTTATCCGATGCTTACGGTCTTGAGACTGCTTTAAAATTTTTGCCCTTCTTTACTCTTCTGGGTTCGATATTATTCTTTGCGGCTTCATTGTTTTACAACTATGACGTTGAAAGAGTGGAAAAAGTAGCCATTATAATGGAATCGGATCGTAGTAAGTCTTTTTAATTTCAATTCCTTATTTTATTTTTTGTTCCTTTTGTAAAGAATCTCGCCGGCAGGGTCCACAAAAAGAACTCCCTCCTCCTCCTTATTCAGGTAATCTTCAATGTCGATTTTCGACGGGTCCATATAGCCCAGATTGATACGGCGGCATTTTTCTGCCGTTATTCCGGTGGCCAGTATGACTTCAATTCGGGGGATCTCAATGCCATTATCAAACGAACCTGAACCGCGCACGTGGGTGGAGTGGGCCAGAACCCCCCTGGGAATATCCGTGAATAGATCTTTTCTGGTCAGAAAATAATCCCGGATGTGATAGCCGATTTTTTCAATCTCCTTACCCCATGTTCTGGAAATATGCTTAATGTGCGCCCCGTAAATTATGAGTTTGCCGCCGTCGGCCACCACCTGTTCCAATTTATACATTACTTTTCCGGCAACCCAGATTTCATCATACATCTCCGGAGCACGGCCCATAACGATTGAAAATGGTTTTTTTTTGTAAACGATATGAATCTTTGCAGACAGATTGGCCGCTGGTTCCCAGGCTTCCTGCACGTCACCGGTATACAGTCCGCAAAGCCGATTCTTCCCGGTTACCACCATCGCCAGCAAATGAATAGGCACATCCACCCTTTTCAAGGCACGGTGGATTACGTCCCGCACCGGGGTGTTTTTGATTCCAATGATATTGGGGCAGGTTATGACGGCCCCCAGCCAGTGAAAAAAATGCAAAAATTCTCCACCGGATATACCCGGAAACAGATATTTGGCCCCCCCGGAGAACCCCACGACCTCATGGGGAAATACCGGTCCCAGGATCACAACAAGGTCGTAGTTAAAGATGCTGCGATTGATATCGATGGCTACTTTTTCCCGCAGCCGGCCGCCTGAAATATTCTCGACCACTTCTTCTTCCAGGTAGCCGATTCGTTCAAAAGTGTCAGGCCGGTCCCAGCGGTGATTAAAGAATCTTGAATTGTAAAAATCAGTCTGTCTCTGACGCTCGGATATGCCGTAAAAGGACAAAATGCTCGATTCGGATAAAGGTGGGTGTGTCCCCAGGGCGACCATAAAATCCAAAGTCGCGCAGCGGGTGCCGATAATTTTACGAATAGCCCGGACCATCATCGGCAGAGGGCAGGTGCGCGTTGTATCCGGTGTCAATACCAGAACCTTTTTGCCCGTATAAAGCTTCGCCGGTGTGCCTTCTTCTATGAGCGTTTTGACTTCTGCCTCCGTCAAAACTGTTTCTGGACTTCCCCTACCGCTGACCATATCTTTGCTTTCCCTTCCGGCTGCTGCGGGTCCGGCACGAATTTACCCCAACCCGGACAGGCTGTAATTGATGAACGCCGCCGCTGGCCGCGAGCGTCCGGTCTGATCGTAGAAAAAACTTTGGTCCTTGCCATTTTCATATGACGGGTTCACTAGTTTCCATCCATAAATGGCCCTTTTTCCTCTGAGCGGCGTTCTCCGCGGGTTTACGTCTGTGAAGTACGAAAAGTACATCTCAACGTAAACCCTTGTGCGGCCTTGCCCAGAGAAAAAATTGCTCATTTCTGAATTGGAAACTTACGTCAGTGCCCATGGATAAAAAAGGCTTCGTGGACGGGCACCAACTAAAAAAATGAACGTCGAACATCGAATGTTGAATGACGAATAATATTGGATATAAAATCAGACCCTTAACAGTCGAACAAACCAATACAGCTTAATGTAGTTTCATATAAGGAGGTTGAAGTACTAAATCCTGAAACCTAAATATTAAAAGCCAGATACCCACCGTCTACCGGAATGGAGACGCCGGTCACAAATCCGGAAGCCTTGTTGCTGGCAAGAAACAGGGTAGCACCCATCAATTCATTGGTCTCCCCGAATCGGCCGAAGGGTGTATGATGGATGACGGCTTTACCCCTTTCGGTATATTCTCCGGTTTCTTCATCCACCAGTAGAGCCCGGTTCTGTTTGCCGAGGAAAAATCCGGGTGCAATGGCGTTTACGCGTATGCCGTAGCGCGCCAGTTCGTTAGCAGCGCCCACGGTCAGGTTCAACACCCCGGCCTTGGCCGCATCGTAAGCCCAGACGCCGGACAGCGGATTGTATGATGTCATAGACGTCAGGTTGATAATAGCGCCCCTGATTCCATGCGCAATCCAGTAAGCGGCGATAGCTTTGGTGGGTATCATCAGGCCGGCTGTCAGATTCAGCTTCAATACGGTTTCGAATTCGGCCATGTCCGTTTCCACCAGCGGCGACTTTCCCCTGACGCCGCCGACTGCGTTAATCAGTATTTGCAGCGAGCCGAATCTTGAAACAGCATCTTTCAGCCCCGCTTCAACCTCGGCTTCACTGCCGGTATCCACCCGGATTCCGGCTAGGTGATCGACGAATTTATCCGCAGGGGATAGTTTTTGCAAAGCCTGATCGATAGATTGCTGAGTGCGGCTCCATATGACTACATTTGCGCCGGCATTCAAGAGGGCTGCAGACATGACGGTGCCGATCACGCCGGCGCCACCGGTGACGATGGCGGTCTTGCCGTCCAGGCCGAATATATCATCCAAAAAAGACATGAATCCTCCTATAAAACATTCAGAGTTTTACAAACGGGAATCACCCCCACAATTCCTTATCCATGGGTATCATCCATAAGTTCCATTGATACTTTTTCAAACTGATCAGCGATATTGACAAAAGAGTCGATAATATCTGGGTCGAAGTGGGTACCACTGTCTTTTATAAGGATTTCATACGCTTTTTGATGAGAAAAAGCTTTTTTATATTGTCTTTTTGCGCGTAATGCATCATACACATCTGCAACCGCCATAATACGGGCAGACAGAGGGATTTCATCTTTTTTTAGCCCTCTTGGATAACCGGTGCCATCCCATTTTTCATGATGCCCCAGGGTCAATTGCTCAGCGATCTGGAGAAATGACTTGAATTTCAATTTTTGCATGGCTCTCCTGATAATATTAGCCCCAAATTCACAGTGTTTTTGCATGATTTCAAATTCTTCTTTAGTAAATACCCCCTCTTTTTGAAGAATTTTATCGGGTATTGCCACTTTTCCAATATCATGCAAAGGGGCAGATTTGACTATTTCAGTTTGGTACTCTACGGAAATATAATTTTTGTATTTATCCTTTTTCCTGAGGTCGTTTGTAAGAAGTTGTACAAATTTAGAGGTGCGGGCTATATGGTTTCCAGTGACACTATCTCTCATCTCTGCTTGATATGCGAGGGCAAAAATAGTCACATCTTCCGTTTGGGTAAGTTGCTTGTTTATTGATAGCAATTTTTCCCGTTCTTCTTCAAGCGCACTGGAAATCTTAAGAGTTTTTTCATAATTTTTCTTTATGGATGATACAATATTGTAATGAAGATTATTCTCGGTAAAAACAAACATTGATCCGAAAAAGAATATGATACCCATCAGCAATTCGGATGCAAATTTAATATTGAAGAGAAATAAAACGAAGACCAGAATATATCCCAGGAGAAAGAAAAAAAGCAGAATCTGATGACTGTTCAACCCTTGCATTTGATTCAGCTTGTCATCAACATAAAACTCACGCATCAACCGGATATTACTTCGAAATTTCCGGAAACTCAAACTCATAATAATGATACCGATAAAAATTAAAATGCAAACAAGTAAGTTGTACAAATCAAGCCTCCTTTTTTATCCCAATTTTTCATATTCCCGACCCCAAATAGAGCCAAACCCTTCCGCACAAAAACTGTTCATAACGCCGCCGGTCTAGAGCAGCCTAAATAAATTCCAAGTTTGCACAGCCTTTGTTTATAACCGCTATCTTTATGCCGTATGGCGCCACGCTTTTGTTAAACGAAGCCGCTATGCGGCGGGAAAACAATTAAAAGTAGTGTATACTTCCCTTATCTGCCCAATTCCGGGCCTTTATAAAAAAGGGCTTGTCGCTTCAGAGCGGCTTGATACTCCAGACGGGCACATTTTTATGAGGCCAAAATCCGTTTTGCCCTGAATTTTGTCAAATTTACGACTTTTTCTGGAAACCCTATATAGGCCTTGAGTGACTTTTTAAGAGTTCACCAAACTTGATAATCTCGTAAAAAGTCAAAATTCTCGAATTTTGATCTTATAACCTATTGAAATTATTAAATGCAAAATTTTATTTTTGTGTTTTTTGTGCCTTTTTGCGGCCACATCAAACTTGACAAGTTCATTTTTTACAATCATACCTGCAGATATTTAAAGCAGGAAACTTCATGATCATTGACCATGCCGACAGCTTGCATAAAAGCATAAATAATCGTTGGCCCAACAAAATTCATTCCTCTTTTTTTGAGATCTTTAGAAATATTATTCCATTCATTTAATTAAAAAAAAAATCAAATCCCCTCCCCTTTTGAAAACCTATTATTCCTTACGCTTATAACATCCCAACCAACCCCTCCAACGCCAGCGTGTAGCCATGAGCACCGAAACCGGCGATCCGTGCGGCAACGATGTCTGCGATCAATGATGTGTGCCGGAACGGCTCGCGCCGGTAAATATTGGAAAGGTGTACTTCGACTGCCGGAATTTCCAGCATCGCAAGTGCATCTCTGATGGCGACGCTGGTATGGGTGTAAGCGGCCGGATTGATCACGACCCCATGGGCGGTGCCGGCGGCTTGCTGGATCCTATCGACTATGGCCCCTTCATGATTGGATTGAAAAGCTTCCACATCAATTCCCAGTTTTTCACCTTTTGCCTTCAATCGGGCATCGATCTCGGCGAGACTTTCATGCCCGTAAATATGGGGCTCTCTCTTGCCGAGCATGTTCAAATTAGGTCCATGAATGACCAGGATTCTTTTACGAGAGGAATTCTCCATCATTGTATTCACTCCGATTGAAAAATATATTTATCCAAGGGACACAGAGCGTGTGACTCCCAATAAAAAAACTTATTCCTTATTTTTACTTTTAGCGTTGAGCTTTGAACTTTCAGCCAAATCCGACAAAGGCGGCGTTGCCTGCTCCAATCTGGCATTTATATCCTGCATGACCTTCATAAATGCAACCCGTTTCTCTTTGGCGTGGGGGTTATAGTGATGCATGTCCAGAAACAACTGCCAGGTGTCTCGTTCGACGACTTCCAGGATGTGCAGCAGTCGCTTATAGCCTTCCGTATCGATATCGAGCAGCCTGGCCCCGTATTCGGATAATGTTCTGCCGATAAAATGGGTCAGGGAAAGACTGGTAGCAATCTGCTCGTCATGCTGCTGCGGGGTTGCTTCAATCACAACCAGCCCCTTTGATTCTAACCAGATTTTGATATTTTGGTAGCATTTTTCCGCGATTCGCACCCTGCACAGGCAAATCTTTCCGCCCTCCAGCGAATCGGATGCGCTGTCCGGTCCGAACATGGGATGCGTTGCCAGGATCGAAACCGTAGGCGGCAGGATATCGGCCATCAGACGAACGGGATATTCTTTGACTGAACACACATCGACAATCAGGCCATCGGGTCTCAGCAGCGCTGCAATGTCTTGCAAAACCTCTCGCAACACGGAGATGGGAACACAGGGTATGACAATATCCTGCCGGCAAACTGTTTCGAAAGATGCCGCACGGGCACCGGTGCGCTTGATTTCCGCTGATTTATCGGTCCTGTGGTAAACAGCCACCTCAAATTCTTCTGCCAGATAGCGCGCCGTCAGTTTTCCAAATCGACCAAATCCGATGATACCAATCATAGGGCCTCAGCGATCTTATCAAATCCGTTTACCAGTGTATCTTCGGAAACGGCGTAGGATATCCTGATATGGCCGCTCATGCCGAACACTTCACCGGGAACGACGGCCACACTGTGATTCTCAAGCAAATGCCCGGCAAATTCAGCGGACGTCATGCCCTCTTTCAGATGCCGTCTGACATCGGGAAAGAGATAAAAAGCGCCCCGGGGTTTTACACAGTCAAACAACTCCGCCGTCCTGTGGTAGGCATACTCTCTTTTTTGCTCCATATCGGCTCGCCACTCCTCAAGCTTGCGATCATCCATGGCAAGCGCGGCCAGGGCACCGTGCTGGGCGAAGGTACAGACATTACCGGCCATATGGCTCTGCAGGCCGGTAACGGCCCCGACAAACTCATGCGAGGCAGCGATATAACCTATTCTAAACCCGGTCATACCGTAGTTTTTGGAAAAGCTGCGGGTAACGATCAACAGGTGGCGAATATCTTCAAAGCTGAACAGGCTCACGGCTTTAAGCCCGTCATAAACGTATGAGCTATAGGCTTCATCCGAAATCAGATACAGATTGCGCTCAAGGGCGATCTTGGAAATTCGGGCCAGATCCTCTGCCGGGTAAACCGCACCGGTGGGGTTGTTGGGCGAGTTGATCAAAATAGCCCGGGTCTTTGGGGTTATGGCCCGTTCAATTCTTTCACAGTCCAGTTGATGGCTTTGGGTGTCCACGAATACCGGCCGCCCGCCGGCAAGTTTGACCTGCTGGGGAAAACTGACCCAATACGGCCTGGGTATGATGACCTCGTCGAAGGGGTCACAGATGGCCTGGAACATGGCGTACAAACATTGTTTCGATCCGTTGGAAATAATGACGTTATGCGCATCATAACCCTCAAACTGCAGTGCCAGCCGTGTTTTTAACTCAGACAGTCCCGCCACCGGGCCGTATTTTGTGCGGCCGGCATCCAGGGCCTGTTTGGTGGCGTCAAGAACCACGCCGGGCGTGTCATATGGCGGTTCGCCCACCGCCAGATCGATGATGTCTCTGCCCTGCCCTCTCAGCTCTTGAATAAGCCGGGTAAAATGTACCGTGCCGGAGGGTTCAATTTGATTTATGCGATCTGATAGTTTCACTATGGCTATATTCGTTTAGATGGTTTTGATCGTTAGGATTATTAGGATCGTTCCAAATAAATTCGCTTTGTATATTTCAAGGAATATAATAGTTCACCGCAGAGGCCCCAGTACCACCCCCGTACGCTACAGGCAGAACTCAGGACAATCTTGCGGAGCCACGAGACAGGCGCAAAGGACGCTGAAGCAAATTTTTTATTGCTTTCCGTTGATCCGCTAAAAGCCTATTTTGATACTGAATAAAAACTATAAATAGATAGGATTCCTTAATTTGTCCTTCGTCCTTCATCATTCGTCATTCCGATAGTACCCTCTGCTTCTCTGCTGCAAGGCCAGATCAGCGATAACCAATGCAGCCATAGCTTCGACAATCGGCACGGCCCGGGGCACAACACAGGGATCATGGCGACCTCTGGCCTCCAGGGTCACCTCATTGCCTGCGAAATCAACCGTTGTCTGGGCTTTGCCGATAGTTGCCGGCGGTTTAAAGGCCACCCTAAACAGTATCGACTCCCCGTTTGAAATACCGCCCTGGACCCCTCCGCTGTAATTTGTCATCGTCCCCAGACATTCTCCTTTTTTGGTAAAAGCATCGTTATGCGTCGATCCGGTCATTTGACTGCCGGAAAAGCCGGAACCGATTTCAAAGCCCTTGGTGGCCGGAATCGACAACATGGCATGCGCCAACCGGGCTTCCAGTTTGTCAAAGACAGGCTCCCCCAGTCCCGCCGGAACATTGCGGCAGACGCAGGAAATAATTCCGCCCAGGGAATCATTGGCTTCTTTGGCATCCGTGATTGCACGAATCATGTGCCCGGCCTCATTTTCGGTGGGACAGCGCACCGGAGTTCCGTCCACCTGCTTGCGGGTGATACGGATTTCATCGACGGCGGCAGCCGCAATGGTGCCCACTGCAGTCACCCAGGCCACGATTTCAATCCCATAATCCTCAAGAAGAAATTTTTCTGCAATGGCGCCCGCGGCCACACGCCCGATGGTTTCTCTGGCGCTGGACCGCCCTCCCCCGCTTAACGTTCGGAGGCCGTATTTCACCTGGTAGGTATAATCCGCGTGGGACGGGCGGGGAATGGATCGCATGGCGGCATAATCCCCCGGCCGCTGGTCTTTGTTGGCCACACACAGTGCAATGGGTGTTCCCAGAACCCGGCCGTTTTCGACACCGGACAGTATCGTGATCCGGTCGGCTTCATTGCGATCAGTTGCCAGCCGGCTCTGACCCGGACGGCGACGGTCAAGCTGGGGTTGGATATCCTTTTCGCTGAGGGACAATCCGGGCGGGCAACCGTCCACAACCGCACCGACACCCCGGCCGTGAGATTCACCGAATGTCGTTACTTTAAACAAGGTTCCCAATATGCTTGACATATATTATATCTCCGAAATAAACGTAATAGTGAGACTGAACGGTCAACCCATAACCTGTATCCGTTCAAGACAATTCCCCGGTATCTAATTTCTTAAGATTTCCAAGGATAGAATTAACAATCTCGTCCAACCTGATATTATCCGTATTCACGGCAAAATCCATCACACGGTGATAAAGCGGTTCCCGCTCCGCCAATGTTACTTCGATTTCTGAAATACTGTCTGTTAAGGTCAATGCCGGGCGGAAGCCCTCCGAAGTCAGGTCTTGCACCATCCTGGCTTTTATGGTACTGGCAGTTGCCCTCAGCCAGATGACCCTTCCGCTTTCTTTCATCAGCTTGACGTTGCCGGCATCGAGTACAACCCCACCACCGGTCGCCACGACCAGCCGTTGCATGGTGCAAACTTTCTGCAGGGCGGTGTGCTCCAACCGGCGGAAGGCCTCCCAACCCAGGATTTTCACTATTTCCCGGATGCTCATTCCGTTTTCCGACACTACCAGGGAATCCGTATCAACAAACGACCGGCTGAGCGCTGCTGCGAGCAGCTTTCCAACGGAGGATTTTCCCGTGCAGCGGTATCCGATTAAAAACAGGCTTTGAGGGTTCTTAGGTTCAGGGTTCACCGTTCAAGGTTACCTTTTCGTGCTATCCTTATATGAAACCACATTTTCAATGACTTAAATTCTAAACCTGTTTCGGCTATTGAATATTTAAATTTGCAATTTATTTATAATTTGGTGTTTGAAATTTGGGATTTTTAATACCTAAGTTTCTTTCGTGATAAAGCCGGCCACCTCGGCTAACATCAGCAACTCTGAACTCCTGAATCTTTCAATCCAGAACCCAAAACCTTTGAACGTTGGACCTCTAAGCCGTTCAGCTCACGTATAGCCCTTCAAACACCTCCCAGAAATTAGGAAATGATTTCTCAACACAATTTTCATCAAGGATAAACGTCCCGGGTGTGACCAGTCCTGCCACCGCAAAACTCATGGCCATGCGATGATCGCCGTAGGTTTCGATTTCAGCACCGTGCGGCCTGCCGCCTGCGACGATCAGCTCGTTGTCGCTGCAGCGGGCGTCGATCCCCATTTTGATCAGTTCGTTGACAACGGAGGTTAAGCGATCGCTTTCTTTGGATTTCAGATGGGAAACATTCTTGATGACCGTAGTTCCTTTGCCAAAAGCGGCGATCACCGCCAGGGTGGGTACCATATCCGGCATGTCGCCCATGTCAATTTCGACGGCTCGCAGATCACCCCCACAAATCGTAATGCCGTCGGGTTGTGTTACCATTTTACAGCCCATGGACTCCAACAGTTTTGCGAAATGCACATCCCCCTGATGAGAATCTTTGCGGATCCCCTTGACCTTGATCTCGGTTTTGCAGATGGCGGCGGCGGCCCAGAAATACCCGGCTTGGGACCCGTCAGGTTCCACAACGTACGTCCCGGCCCGGTAGGTTTGATCTCCTGCGATCTGAAAACGGTGGTAGCCCTCACGATTGACCGCTACCCCGAAATCGGCCATGACTGCCACCGTCATGTCCACATAGGGTCTTGATACGGGTCCCCCGTCAACCGTGACATCCAATCCTTTGACGGCGCAGGGCGCGATCAGCAGCAAAGCTGAAAGGTACTGACTGCTGGCCAGGCAGTTAATCGTGACGGTCCTGCCGCTGATCCCTCCCCCATCTATTGCAACCGGCGGGCAGCCATTGCGCTTCGTTGAAAAGACCCGGACGCCGATCTGATTCAAAGCATCGATGAGATCCCGGATTGGCCGCCGGCCCATGCGGTCGGTGCCAAATAGGGTTACGGTTCCCTGTCCCAGGGCAGCCACGGCAGTCAGCAATCGCATGGAAGTCCCGGAATTTCCGAGATAAATGCGTTCCCGCTTCGGATGCAGCGCACCGCTGCTCCCGTGAACGAGGAGCGTATTGTCGGATTCTTCGTTGATCCGAATTCCCATCTGCCGCAAAGCGTCGATAGTCAGCAGTGTGTCTTCACAGATCAATGCATTTTCAATCCGGCACATTCCGTCCGACAGGGCCGAAGCAATCAGTATCCGGTGGGTGTAGCTTTTGGAACCGGGTACGGCAACCGTACAACGGGGTTTGACTTGTTGCGATTTTATTTCAATCATGGAAATACGAACAGGTTATAGGTTATGGGTTCATACCTGGGAACCTGGAAGGTTGCTATTCCCAAACATTCCAACTGAAAACAGTTTTAAGATTTGGTAAGATTGCTACTCCCTGGGGAGTATCGTGAGAAGGAAAATTAAAATAGACATCATTCCTCTCAAACGAACAACTAATAACAAAAACCTTCCCTTACGGGCTCGACAGTTCATCCAGCACCACCCGGCGCATAATCTCAACAGGGGCTTTTTTTGAAGTCCACATTTCAAACTGAAGGGCTCCCTGATGGACAAGCATGGCGACACCGTCTATGGTAGGACAACCGGCTTTTTCCGCGTCCTTTAATATTCGGGTTTTCAAAGGGTTGTATACCGTGTCCATGATAACTGTTCCGGCTGCCAGCAGTTCCGGCTTCACCGGAGTGCAGTCGTCATGGGGTGTCATACCAACGGGGGTCGCATTGATAACGATATCGTAACACAGCCTCCCGACTTCCGCGAGCGGTTTGAAATCGCAACCCAGGTCACCGGCAAGCTTTTCACCGCTTTGGCGGCTGCGGTTAAGAATGGTGAGTCTGCCCCCCTCCTGATTGATGCCGAATCCAATGGCCCGGGCTCCACCGCCGGCACCGATAATTGCCACCTGTTTGTCTTTGACGGTGGTCTTTTCAGACAGCGCCTTGACGGCTCCCGGACAGTCGGTATTATAACCATGGAGGACCCCCTGCCGGTTGACAATCGTATTGACCGCACCGATTTTTTCTGCCGATACATCCACTTTATCGAGATATTTCATCACGCTGATTTTATGAGGGATGGTAATGCTGGCACCCCGGATACCCAGCCCCCGGATGCCGCTGACCGCGGCAGCAATGTCTTTGACCCGGAAGGCGAGGTAAAGTCCATCGCGGCCTGTCTGGGTCAGAGCGCTGTTGTGCATAATGGGACTGAGACTATGCCCCACCGGATCTCCGAAAACGGCGTAAACCGGTGGTGCATCCGCAGGGATGCGCAGATCTTGAACCCCACGTCCGGCCGCAATGGTACTTCTGAAAATGCGATAAAGCCCGCCGGTTGTTAACGGGCCCTTGTTCAGAGATACAAGCCTTTGAAAAATTTCAGTTTCACGCCGGCTGTCGACCACCGCCGTCCCGGTTCGCTGTTTGATCAAGCCAATCGCACGGGCGGATAAAAGCCGCTGGTTGATCAGTTCAAGAATCCGATCGTCGATGGCATCGATGCGCTTTCGAAGAGTCGTGACATCTTTCCCGCCGACATTACGATTGTTGTTGTCATCTTGCGAATTTTCCATATCTAACAATCACATTTTTAGTTTTTAGCAAATAGGCAACCAAACTCATAGACAGGATTTATCGGATTCTTTATTCTATATTACCAGATGAAACAAATAATATTCTGATAATGCGGTATATCCTGTTTGATTCGAAAAATAGAATGGAATCCATTCCAATGAACCTGATCGCTTAATTAGTTCCCACCAGCGCTTCCAGCTCCTGAAGGGAGATTTCATCGACAAAAGCCCGGCCGATTTCATGGAGCAGCACAAATTTAATGTTGTTCCCTTCCCGCTTTTTATCCATTTTGATGGCTGCGAGTACCTGGTTCCCGTCATAGGGCAGCCGCACGGGCAGTCCGTACTTTTCGAGTAACCCCGAAATTCGAGTCGCAGCCGGGTTTTGCAAATACCCCCTTTTTACCGATAGCTGGGATGCCAGAACCATCCCGGCGCTGACGGCTTCCCCATGACGGACCTGCAGCGTTTTTTCGATGCCATGGCCGAAGGTGTGGCCAAAATTAAGTTTGCGGCGTAATCCTTTTTCCCTGGCGTCCTGACTGACAATGGATGATTTGATGATCACCGAGTCATAAACAAGCTTTTCGATAACACTCAAATCCAGCGTCAGTGCCCGGCT
>JAJRVC010000031.1 GCA_024277475.1 Deltaproteobacteria bacterium | reverse complement strand
GCATGATCGCCGGTTTCGACAGCCCTGCCAGCGGAGAGATTTTTATCCACGACAAGCCGGTTTCGTCCATTCCACCGCACCAAAGATCCATTGGCATGGTTTTCCAGAAACTGGCACTATTTCCCCACATGACAGCGGCCGAAAATATCGCCTATCCTCTTAAAATGCGGCGCTTTGACCCCAAGGCCATTCCGGAACGGGTTGATCGCTACCTGCAGATTGTCCAGCTTAACGGTATGGGCAAACGGCGTATTCACCAACTTTCCGGGGGTCAGCAGCAACGTGTCGCAATTGCCAGAGCACTCGTTTTCAGCCCTGATTTGCTGCTTCTCGACGAACCGTTGTCGGCCCTTGATAAAAAATTACGAGAAGAGATGCAATTGGAATTTCGCCAAATCCAACAGGAATTGGGTGTTACGACCATCAACGTTACCCATGACCAGCGCGAAGCCCTAGTCATGTCGGACGAAATTATCGTAATGCGCGACGGGGTTATTCAGCAAACAGCCGATCCGATTCGTCTATATCACGAACCCGTCAATCGATTTGTTGCCAATTTTATCGGCCTGACCTCCCTGCTGACCGGTCAAGTCGCAGGGGTGCGGGGTTCAGATGTCGAAATCCGTATCGGTGACATTACCCTGAAGGGCCGCACATCGGAAAATGAGTTATTGAGGGATTCCGCAGCCGAATGTGCCGTTCGGGCAGAACAGGTCCGTATTTTTCGGGGGAACGATCATTCGGCTGTATTCGATAATGTCTTCGATGGTGTGGTGGAACAAAAGATCTTTGAAGGAGATCGCATGGTCTATCAAATTCGATGCCCTGCTTTGAGCGATGCGCTTGTTTTTGCCTTTGATCACGACCCCACTCATCACACATTTCATCAAAAGGATGAAACGGTCGGAATTGGCTGGAATGCGCGCGATATGTTTGTGTACGCGTTAAGATAACCGTTCACAGGTTCAGCGTTCAACGTTCTGAGTTAAGGACAACGAAGGCAATAAAAACCCGAAGTCCTTAAGAATATTCATTCCCCCAAATAATTGCCAGTTTGGCTCCAAATTTTGGATTAGGCCTGACAAAGCTGATACTTTTGCAGTAAATACGCATAATCAATAGATATAAACCTCGGCATTCAACTTGGGAAAATAGCTATGACTCTTCAAGGGATTGCATGAAAATTGGAGATGAGTCTAATTCAGGAATTATAGGTATAAATAATCTCCAACAAAAGCTTATTTACCCAGCATTTTACGAAATCTAAAATCAGTGTTACACAAAAAGGAGGTCCGTTATGAACAAAAAGTTTGAATTTACCCCGAACATGAATCGACGTGATTTTCTGACCGGTGCGACGGCATTCGTCGGCAGCGTTCTTCTGGCTCCCCGTTTTGCGTTTGCAACCCAAAAAAAACCCAAAGAAATTATTGTTCGGGCCTGGGGCGGCGCCTGGGGTGAGGCACTCAAGGCAGGCGTGGCGGATGGGTTCAGCGCGACTACCGGCATTAATGTCCGCCTCGACTTCACAGAAGATAACGAAATCAAACCGAAAATCTGGTCAGCCGTGGATCAAGGCCGCATACCGCCGATCCATGTCAATTGGGACACGACCACGAATGCCACCATCTCGGCTTTGCGCGGCGTAACGGTTGATCTCAGTGATCTGCCGAACCTGAAAGGCCTGCTTCCGCTTGCCAAACCGGTTGGGCTCAAGGGGTATCCCATTGTAAACACTTATGCATATGTCTATGTTTGTGCGTATCGGCCGGAGGCATTCCCGCAGGGGCCACCAAAATCCTGGAATGTACTGATCGATCCCAAGTTCAAAGGCCGGATAGCGCTTTACGATGACGGAATCGGGTTCAATCCGGTGGCCGTCATTGTCGGCGGCGGCAGAATCGAGGACATCCCGGACAATATGGAACCAGGCTATGCGTTTTATCGCAAACTGAAAAAAAACAAACCGCTGTTGGGGGAAGACGCCGACTTCACCAATTGGTTCCAGAACGGTGAAATCGATGTCGCCTGCACCATCAGCGTGAATGCACGCGCCGCCAAACAGAACGGGATCAACGTCGCCTGGACCGTGCCCGCTGAAGGCTGCAAAGTCGATACCGACGGGTTATGGATACCCAAGGGTCTGCCGGCCAACGAAGAATATTGGGCCAAGCAGTTTGTCAACTACGCCCTGACCGAAAAAGCCCAGCAAAAGTGGTGCTCTATGCTCGGTTTGCCGCCGGTTTATCCGGGTATCCAGCCACCGGCCGATCTTGTCGGTGACGTCTCATACCCGACAAAACCCGAAGACTTCAAGAAACTCCTGCGCATCTCGTCCAAGGTCCTGGTCGAGAACCAACCCAAGTGGTTCGCAAAATTCAATGAAATCTTCCAGGGCTGAGCAGGTGTCCATTTGTCTTCCGATAATAAATCATATAACTATCCAATTGCCTGGCGGGTCCTCGACCGGGCTGAGTCATTGGCCGCTGTTTTATGGCCCAGGCGCAGGGCATCGTTAACGGGCTACCTTTTCCTTGTCCCGGCGCTGTTGCTGGTGTTTGTCCTGGTCATCGGCCTCGCCTATATGTTTGAGTACAGCCTGCATGAACTTGACACTGCTACTTACAGACTAAAAGACATCTACAGCCTGATTAATTATCAAATTTTTTTCAAAAGCGGCTCTTACCAGACGGTGGTATTAAGAAGTCTGGCAGCATCGGCCATTGTGACCGTCATCACCACCTTTCTCGCATTTCCCTATGCCTATGTCATGGTGCGGGCAAAATCGTCCTCCACCCGCAAATTTCTTTTGATCTGCCTGTTCCTGCCCTTTTTTATCGGCCAGGTCGTGCGCGCCTACGGCTGGCTGATCATCCTCGGCAGGCAGGGTTTGCTGAATACCTTCCTCGCATCACTCGGTTTTCCTACGGCTGATCTGATTTATAATTATCCGGCGGTGCTGCTCGGACTGGTGCAGTACATGCTGCCCTTTGCCGTCCTGTTGATCGCTCCGGCCGTTACGGCCATCAGCGAGGATTTCGAACTTGCCTCCGAAGGTCTCGGCGCCAACTGGATTCAGACCTTCCGGCATGTGGTGTTACCGATGGCACGACCGGGGCTCATTGGATCTTCGGTGGTGGTGTTTACCCTGACTC
>JAJRVC010000572.1 GCA_024277475.1 Deltaproteobacteria bacterium | reverse complement strand
GTTGGAGCGAAGCGCAACAGCCGGCGATAGGCTGGACCGCCTTTTAGCGAGCTTGCGAGCGAGCGGTCCAGCCTATCAGTGTTAATAGACGGAAATATTTTCTATGATATCGGACTATATATATAGAAAATATTTCCATATATCCGTATATTAAATACAAATAAAGTAAATATTTCTCTTGAATTATTCAACTCCTTTATCAACAATCAAAATTTCTATTTAATAATATATTATCAGGAAGATATGGAAAGCAAGATAAAATTTAAACCGAATCCAGATTATCGTTTAAGGGATCAAATCTACGATTGAACTTTATCATCTTTTCAAATCGCCGGTCGATGCTTTGAATAGCCTATAATCCTGTCTATGGCGGCTCCCATGCACAGGGTGCCAAAATCGTCGAACCGCTGGCCTATGATCTGCAGGCCAACGGGCAGGCCATCTTCGCTAAACCCGCCGGGAATTGAGAGCGCCGGGCACTGCCCGAAAAGATTGAAAACCGCGGTCAAATCCATACCATGATAGATGCCATTGTCGTCTAATTTAAAAAAATCCAGGTACGTTGCATCGACTTCAGGCGCTGCCATGGTCATAACAGGACACAGCAAGCCGTCATACTCGGCCAGGATTGCGGCCAGTTTGCGCCATGCCTGGGTGCGTGCAATTTCCAATTGTTTGTATTCAACAGCCCGGATGCCCATGCCGCTTTCGATGAGATTGACCACAGCAGGATCCATGCGATCCCGCCAGTTTTCGAGATGTTGGCCAAAGTAAGCCGCCATGAAGACTTTCCAGTAGTCACCCCACACAAACTGCAATTCATACGGCCAGTCTAATTCTATCTCTGTAATTTTGGTACCGGCATTTTTCAACTTTTCCAGGGCATTTCTTACGGCAGCTTGAACATCATTATTAACCGCCAGATGGCCGAGATCCATGGAAAAGGCGAAGTGATATGCTGTCGGATCACCCGGAACCGGTATATTAAACTCTTGAGGCGTTGTGATCGATTGGATGTCGCGCTCGTCGGGCCCCTGGGCGACACTCATGAATAGGGCCACATCGTCGATGGTACGCGCCAGTGGACCGAAATGGGAAATATTGTCATAGATGCTTGGTAGAATGTCCATTGGAATGCGGCCCAGGCTTGGTTTGAGTCCAAAAATGCCGCAAAAGGAAGCCGGGATACGAACAGAGCCGCCCATATCGCTGCCTTCCGCCAGGGCTATGCAGCCGGCCGCGACGGCTGCACCGGAGCCTCCCGATGAGCCGCCGGGTGTACGTTCCGGATTCCAGGGATTGCGGGTCTGCCCCCACAAAGGACTGTGCGTGAATCCATCATATGCAAATTCAGGAGTAGTCGTTTTCCCTACAATGATTGCTCCGGCAGCTTCGAATTTTTCGACGATGGCGGCACTAAAGTCCGGGACAAAATGTTCGTAGACATAGGAGCCCATCGTTGTTATTTTGCCCTTTACTGGTGTCAAATCCTTGAAAGCCACAGGGACACCATGCAGGGTACCCAGAGTTTTGCCTGCAATAACAGCCTGTTCAGCCTGCCGGGCTTTTTTTAGGGATTCCTCAGGATACGTGAAGCAGAAACAGTTCAGCTTGGAATCGACCTCCTCAATACGTTCCAGGCAGTTTTTCATCACTTCCACCGGAGAGACCCACTTTTGGCTGATCATTTGAGCAAGCGTGGCGGCAGGCATGTAGGCAAGATTTAAATCCGTCATTTGACTCATCCTTCTGTATGTGGCTTTCAATGCTTAATAAAGAGGACTCAAGGGCAAGGGATTTAATTGCATCGATGAATTTATCCGGCCCAAAAATCTGCTTTCTTTTCAGATTAGATATAATTTGCCTCCAGTTTACGATGTAATGTATACATTGTACACTTCAAAAGAAGTTGCCATCAACTTTGACGATCTCGTAAAAAGTCGAAATTCTGGAATTTTGATCATATAACCTATTGAAATTGTTAAGTGTGAAATTTTATTTTTGTGGTTTTTGTGCCTTTTCGCGGCCACATCAACTTTAATCCACGCTAGAAATAATAAATCAGCCAAAGATACGCGCTGTCCGGCGACTTGCTGCGAATATCGGTGCCGGGTAGGGTGAATCCTCCGAATTCAGTGCCTTTGGCCCCATATGAAACACTGAGTCCTCCGGTCATTTGCAGATTTTGCGTAATGTCCCAAGTGGCGTATGGCTGCAATATTCCCGAGGGGTCCTCGATATTGTTGATGGCAGTGAAAAATACCTTGAACAGCGGGTGCAATTCTATTTGAATGTGGCCGCTAAGATAATTTTGACCCAGGACAAAAAGTTCCCCCCGGGCCAGCCGTTCAGTAATATTCGAGTCCAGCAGGGTATCCGGGTAGTTATCTTTACCCAGGCCATTATAATAATATTCTATGAATCCGTAAAAGTTTTTTTCAAACCAGACCCAGGAATAATCCATGTTGGCCACCAGTGAAAGATAGTCGTCACCATCATTCAGAAACGTCCAGGTGCCGTCCAATCGCCAGGCGGTGTCTCCCAGATAGCCCGTGCTGCCGATGCCGGCAACGTGGTCATCAAAGTGCTTGGATCCCATTAAATCAAACTCGGTGGTTGCGACGGCAAAATGCAGCTTACCGGCAAAGGAGGCCTGATCGGACTCAACCTCATCGGTATCCGGGTTGCGGCGGGCGACATAGAGCAGTTGTCCATCGCCGAGATGTGACAGCGAAAATTGGGCATTGAGCATGTCATCACCGACTTTGTAATCGCGATCGATGGCCGTCGGCGGGAAGGGATTGAACAGGTCCATGGGGTTGAAAACAAAGCCGTTGCCCCAGGTAATGGCCTGCCGTCCGATCCGGACCGAACTCCACTGCTGATTCAGTGTCAGATACAGGCGATCCAGCCGTTGAAGAAGAAACCAGCTGTCTTTTTCTTTAATTGTGTGGCTAAGATCCATCAAACGGCGGTCGTCATCCAGAGGTGCTCCAGGGAAAAATACATCACCGGAAAGATTCGGAAATATTTCTTTTAACTCATTTTGTTTGCGAAGGGTGTCGCCGCCGGCCCAGATGAGTTCATAATCAACTTCAAAAAAAACTGAATCAGTAAAGAACGTCTCATTGATCAGCCGTAAATTGGCTCTGCCGTCATAGTAGTTTCCGGTCCCCACCGGTGCAAAAATGGTGTCATCGGTAACCCGGGATCCGGTGCCGGTGGTTTTGAACCGTCCGCCCCAGTGGGTATCAATGTTTTCCCAGAAGGGTTTTTGAGAAGACTGGCCGGGAAGAGGGGAGGGGGGAACACTATCGGTTGATTGAGCTCGAGCAAGAAACGGAGCGTATTGACACCCCATGATCGCGATGATGAACAAATAAGAGAGAAATATTTTTATTTTAAAATAAAGGCAGTACATTCAGCATTTTTTTGCTTTCAGCCCTCAGCTTTTTTGCCTCCAACCGCTAACAGCCGAAGGTTCTGTTCTGAGCTTTCAGCTTCGAGCTGTTTGCGCCTTGAGCTATCTTTTCACCGGATTTATTTAATGCGATCATCCACCAAACGACCATCCCTCAAAAGTACGAGGCGGCGGGCATAATCCATCACCATTTTAGCGTGGGTCGAAAAAATGAATGTTACGTTTTTCTCTTTATTCATCCTTTTCATCATTTCCAGCAACCCGGTGCCGGTTTCAGAATCCAGGTTGGCGGTCGGCTCGTCGGCCAGCACAATCGATGGGTTGGAAACGATGGCCCGGGCTACGGCCACTCGCTGTTGCTGACCACCGGACAGTTCGGACGGACGGCGGTCATACTTATCGGCAAGGCCGACATCATCTAAGATAGCTCTTGACCGTTGCTGCCGCTCCCGGGCGCTGACACCTTGAAGCAGCATGACAAATTCTACATTTTCGGCTGCCGACAATACCGGAATGAGGTTGTAGGCCTGAAATACAAAACCAATCTTATGCAGTCTTAAATTTGCCAGTCCCGATGGTGACATTTGATCGAATGCGTTTCCATCCACCACAATGCTGCCGGCGTCCGAGGTGTCCAATCCACCTATAAGATTCAGCAGGGTGGTTTTGCCGGAACCGGACGGGCCGGCCACTGCCGTAAATTCACCTTTTTCAATGATGAGACTGAGATCCCTTAACGCGTGGACTTCAATTTCCCCTTGCCGGTATGATTTTTTTATATCGATACATTCAACAATTTTCATTTTCATTATCTTTCCGCCGCTCAAGATCGAATAGCGATCGCAGAATATCGAATATTGAATATCGAATGTCGAAGTATGGAAACGCTTCAGGCTTCGCCTTCGGCTACGACCCGACAGGTCGTTAAACTTTTTTTAAAATAGACAGAATACATTCATTCGACGTTCGATGTTGGACGTTCATCAGTTTATTTTTTTCGATTAAACCGGCCGTTTTTATGCCCTCGTTTCTGGTGATTGATCTTTTACAAACACTCAACTTTCAAACGACAATCTCCAATTTCAGTACTAGGTGTGAGCGAGTGCTTCTACCGGGGTAAACCGTGCGGCTTTCACCGCCGGGTACGCGCTGACTATAATTCCCAGAAACAAAACGACCAGGTTGGAGATTAAAAGATCTTTGAGCGCGATAGCCGGATATATCACCCGGGTCATGCCGGCGTATTCCGCACCGGCCGCCAGGGCTGAGAGATCGATCCCGCTGCGGGCCAGGGCAAAAATACATATAAACGCCAGCAGGTTGCCGATAATCATGCCAAAAATCAGCAAAAGAAAGGATTCCATCAGGACTTCTCTGAGAATCCACCAGGGTTTCATCCCCAGGGCCTTGAGCAGACCGAATTCGCGCATACGTTCAAAAACAGCCATAAGTGTTGTGTTGACGATGCCAAACCCCATGGCAACAAACACGACAAGATACCAGATCCACATGAACCCATCGAGTATCTTTAAGTACGCCGTTTGAAACGGTAGTAGTTCGCGCCAGGTGTTGATCTCAAATTCTGTGGCAGGCAGGATGGCCCTTAACCGGTTAACGATTTCAGTATTATCGGGTTTTCCCGGTAACAGAATTGATAACTCGGAGATGCCGTCTCCCAGTCCAAGCATTTTTTGACTTTCTTTGCGCATCACAAAGACAAACTGCTTTTCGGTGGCCTCCATTTCGGCTCTGAAGATCCCGACGATACGAAAGGCGCGCGAAGCAATTTCACCCTGGGTGTCCTGGGACATCAACACCAATTTGTGCCCCGGTCTGGTGTCGAATCTTTTCATCAGGGCTTCTCCGATAACGATGCCGTTGCGGTCATCGGGGTTGAGATAGCGCCCTTGTGAAACAGCGCTGCCGATAAATGATATTTTTGCCTCGGATGACGGATCAATGCCCACCAGGGTGACACCGCTGGAGTGTCTGGCATTGCCGGCAACGGCATTCACCCGCACCCGGGCCGTCCACAAAGCACCTTCCGGTAATGCCTCTTTTAAGGCTTTTTCCACCCCCGTCGGATCGGTGATACTGTTTTCGATGGCCGGATCATTGCGGTATCCTTTGTGATGGATCTGAATATGACCGGTGAGGGTGGAAATCCCGTTTTTTATCATTCCCACCGCAATTCCCCGCATCAGGGATCCCAGCAAAACCATGCTCCAAACGCCGATAACCACCGCCGTCAGGATGATAACGGTGCGCCGGGTGTTGCGCCAGATGTTGCGCCATGCCAGTTGAAGATACATATTCAAGGTTCAAAGGTTCAGGGTTCAAAGGTTCAAAGGTTTAAGGTTGCCTTTATTTCGTTCACTTCCAGCAATTCATTCCGCTTTCCCCGTCCTCAGCCGCTGCATAATCCCGCCCTTTCGGACGATGACAGATCTCACATCCGCATTCCCACTTCCCACCGGGGCGTAGGTCCCTGCAAGCCCCTATGGGCCGGAGCCCGAATTCCTTAAACCGCCCGCATCGCTTCCACCGGACGCATTCTGCGAACTTTCAGCGCCGGATACAGCGCCGTGAAAAAGGTGATGATCAAAACGGCCAGCGGGCCGCTGACAGCCGAAAGCAGCGACAGTTTGGGATACATGCGACCGGTAATGCCGAACTGACTGAGCAGTTCCGATGCGCCTGAAAAATCAATGCCATGGTATTGGAAGTAAACCGTGATCAGGCAGCCGACGGCAATTCCGGTACCAATGCCTACCAGGGTCATGGCCATGGATTCAATCAACAGTACTTTGGTCAGACGGCCCGGGGTGGTGCCGATAGCCATCATCACACCGAATTCCCGGGTCCGTTCAAATATCGCCATCAGGAAGGTGTTTAAAATGCTGAATGCCACCACCAGCAACAGGAGAAGGTAAACAATAAGACCGCTGATCAGGTCCATTTCGATGCTCTGGCGTAATCCGGGCATCAATTCATTCCAGTCCAGAACGGTCAGAGGTTTTTTTAAATTCAATGACAACAGGTCTGCTTTGATGGTACGCTTTATTTCATCGATGTCCCGCAGTGAATCGGCGATCACCACCACCTCGTGAACGGCGCCCTGCATGCTGTAAACTTCCTGGAATGTTTTCAGCGGGATATGAATCGAGGCGCGATCAAATTCATCGATACCCGAGCTGAAAATACCTTTTACTTTCACAACGGTGGCGGCAATCGAACCATCGCGGCCCTGTCCCACCACCGTCAATTCATCGCCCGGGATCACCCGCAGGTTGCGGGCCAGAAGCTTACCTACCAAGGCCTGATCCGTATCATCTTCAGACAGGAATTCACCCTGCCGGATGAGTGATTTCAATCTGGAAACACCGGCTTCACGTTCCGGGTCGATGCCTGTCACGACGACTCCATAAGTTCGCTGACGGGAAGAAACCAGGGAAAATGCCTGACCCCTGAACGTATAGGCTACCACTTTGGAAATTTTGTCAAGCAGAGCACCAATTTTATCAGGATCGGGGACGACCCGTCGAATGCTCTTTTTATCCTGGTAGCCATCCGCCTGGATTTGCAAATGCCCGGTATGTATTTTGACCGAGGTGTTGATCATGGTCTCATAGCTGCCGAACTGAAGGGAGAGCATAAAAACCAGCAACAGGCTGGCAAATGCGATGGCACAGATGGTCAATAGCGTTCGTCGGGGATTGCGCCAGATATTGCGCCAGGCCATTTTGGCATTGATGGACAAGTCTTTACCTCCTGGCTTTCTTTAAACTGGTCCGGGTGAAGAGGCTGTCGGGCAGGGAACTTTTAAAGACCAGGGACGTATAGTGTAGTTCGGTATATTTATTTTCTTCATCAACTTTGCGCATCCGCCAGATTCTGGGATACAGTTTGCCGCCCAGCATCTGGATATCAAGCGTGGTAATGGCCTTCACCGGTTCAAGATCTTCATCATAAAATTCCTGGCTCAACCAGATGAGGTCCTGCCGGATTTTAAGTTTCTGCATTCCCCAGACCACCGGTGCTTCCGGTTTAGGCATGGATTTGATCAGATATACGGTCTGGTCGTCATGGGTTTCGGTTCCGATAAGGGAATGGGTATAATCCGTGAGCAGACTGTCGCTTTTGGCAAGATCGTTATTGGAAAAATCCGATCCCATCCAGGACTGGGACATCATCGACGGCGGAACTTTGATCACCCGATTGATCTTGGGATTGTACATCCACATCTCCCGTCCCTTTTTAAGGGTACCGTTGCCGTGATCCTTGGGGGGGGCTTCGATATAAAAAAGGCTGTCCCTGCGGCCCCGGGTCCAGGCCTTGATGGTCATTTTCCGTTCCCAATCCGGTCGGTGGACAGTCATGACTACCGTTGAAACCGAGGATTTGCCGCGCATATAGTTAAAGCTGTCTGTGACAAGCGATTTTGCATCCACTGCTTCGGCATGAGGGCTCAGAAACGGAACCAATAGTAAGACGACCCCAAATGTTCTTGTTAACAAATTTAACATCGTTGACACACTCGTAGTTATCTGCGTACATCCGTGTCCCAATTAATCTTCCTTTGACAATCCCCTGATCACGACTTTCAAAAAATTCCTCGCAGTACTTGAAGGGTCAAAGTTATTGTCAAACCAGGCCTGTAGGAACAGGGCATCCCAGGTGCCCACCAGGGCTGCCGCAACCGATTCCGCATGGACGTCCGATCTAAACTCGCCACGTTCGATGCCGTCGCGGATTAGCGCAACTACAAGTCCCCTGAATTCTTCATAGAGCCGCCGAAAAGCCTCTTTAAACCGCACCCTCATTTGAGAAGAAGAGGAAGCCGCCCAAAACTCCAGGGTTAGAGTGAATGCATCTTTGATCTCATTCCACATGCCCATGACCGAATCACTCAAAGCTTCCAGCCGCTGGACCGCCGATCCTCCCAGGAGGGAAACACTGACCTTGGCGGCAGTACCGGACTGCATTATATACCACTCGAACACGGCGAAAAATAAATCTTCTTTGCTGTCAAAATATGCGTATAGAGTTCCCTTGCCAATTTCAGCCTGGAAGGCAATATCGGCCACGGCTGTACCGGCATAGCCTTTTTGGGCAAAAACCCGGGCCGCAGCTTCGATGATTCGATTTTTTTTATCTTTGGGGGGTTGATTATTGGAGAGCATAACCGGCTTTCTGTTTTATAGGTACCATGGGTCGGTTGTTATCAATCTGATATTTTTGTCAAATAGATAAATATATACAAATAAATTATTATATGACCGACCGGTCAGTCATCAAGGTAACAAGTCGCTATTCAGTTGTCAAGCAAAATTATTGCAAAGATAAACCAAATCATCGTGCCGACTTTTCCTTGACAAATCCAATTTTATATCCCATGCATTAGCTAGTTTCCATCCATAAATGGCCCTTTTTTCTCTGAGCGGCGTTCTCCGCGGGTTTACGTCTGCGAAGTACGAAAAGTACGTCTCAACGTAAATCCTTGTGCGGCCTTGCTCAGAGAAAAAATTGCTCATTTCTGAATCGGAAACTTACGCCGGTGCCCACGGATAAAAAAGGCTTCGTGGATGGGCACTCGCTAAAGACATAAGGAATGATCCGATGGCCTCCTATTCAATTCCCGACCCGAAAACCCTGTATCGAGAAATTCAGGCCTCTCACGAGCGCTGCCGGCAGTTCGGGGTGAACCCGAATGACACCTGCAATCTCCTGCAGGATCGATTGAAGCCCGATCAATTGGCAGAGCGGCTGGAGCAAAACCGGGAGTTTCTGGAAATTGCAACCGCACAAATTGGAGAACTTTATCAATTTGTTTCCGGTGCGGGCTTTGCCGTAAATATTGCGGACAATGAAGGTTATATCCTTCACATTATCGGTGATAAGCCGGTGGTGGAAGAATTGGCCGGCGGTAATTGCTGCCCCGGCTATCGCTGGACTGAAAAAGATGTGGGAACCAGTGTCATCAGTCTGGCCCTGGCCCGGGAAATTCCGGTTCAAATCAACGACGAAGAGCATTTTTGCAGACGAGGTCATGGTCACACCTGTTCCGCTTCACCCGTCTTCGACCCGGATAATAAGCTGGTCGGTGTCATCGCCATGTCCGGTGATGCCGCCAAGGTTCACCCCCACACGCTGGGTATGGTGATTACAGCGGCCCGCGCCATAGAAAATCAATTAAGAATTCAAAAGACCTCCAAGGAATTGAAACTGCACAACAATTACATGCGGGCCATCGTTGATTCCATCGACAGTGGACTCATGACCATTGATAAAAACGGTGTCATCAATAACATAAACAATCAGGGCCGCCGAATTCTTCAATGGGAAGAGCCTCTGGAGGGACATCCGCTATCCGAGGTTCTCGGCCAGCAGATAAATATTAATAAGTTGATGCGTGCGGGACTCGATTTTGTCGATCGAGAGGTTTTTATTCGCGCACCGAGCCGGAGTATACACCTGATATGTACCGCCAAACCGATTCTGGATTCGGTGGAGAAGATCCAGGGTATCATCCTTGTCTTTAACGAGATCAAGCGTATCCGAAAGCTATTTAATGAAATGGCGGGTACCCAGGCACGGTTCACCTTTGAAGATATCATCGGGTTGAGTCCGGCCATTCAAGAGGCCAAGCGGATGGCGATGATCGGCGCTCTGAGCAAGTCATCTATTTTATTGCTCGGTGAAACCGGTACGGGGAAAGAGCTTTTCGCCCAGGCGATTCACAATCACAGTGCTCAGAAAGGACATCCGTTTTTGGCCATCAATTGCGGCGCCATTCCGCGTGAACTGCTAGAGAGCGAACTGTTCGGATATGTTGAGGGCGCATTTACCGGGGCTCTCAAGGGGGGGCGACCGGGAAAATTTGAACTGGCGGACGGCGGGACATTGTTTCTGGATGAAATCGGTGATATGTCCACGGACATGCAGGTGAAATTGTTGCGGGTGCTTCAAACCGGTGAGGTTTGCAGGGTCGGTGACCACAAATCGACAACGATCGATATCCGGATCATAGCGGCCACCAATGTCCGGCTAAAGCAGGAAGTTGATCGAAAAAACTTCAGACAGGATCTTTTTTACCGTCTTAATGTTTTTCCCATCACGATTCCGCCGCTTCGAGAAAGACCGGAAGATATTACGCTCCTGGCAAATCATATTTTGAGTCGTTGTGCCCAAGTCGCTGGAAAACCGGGTGTGCAGTTTGCCGCGGAAGCCCAAAAGACACTTGGCAACTATGAGTGGACGGGAAATGTCAGGGAGTTGGAAAACATTGTTGAAAGGGCGGTCAATCTGGTCGACGGAGACATGATCGGGTCGGGTCTATTGGGGATTATCTCCGCTTCTCCCGGAAAACATGCCGTCAAAAACCGGCGCGGGTTGCGCCTGGCAGAAGTGGAGAAGCAGGTCATCTCGGAAATCCTTCAGGAAATGAAGTTTAACCTGTCCAGGGCAGCCAAATCCTTGGGTATTTCCCGGGCAACTCTATATAACAAGATAAAAAAATACAACCTTTCGACTCCCCGGTGAAGTGTCTAATATTTATACATGTCAAATATTTTAACAAACTTATATATAGTGATATAATATTAATTAGTTAAAGTATCTTATGATTTAATATGTATAAATATTAGGCAAATAGTTCAACGGCTTTTTATCTGCCAAGATTTCTAAATTTTTCAAAAATACCTGTAATTGAGGGGACTTATCGCTTTAACAGAATTTCGATAGTTGTCTCATCCATTTCGGCATAATATTTGCTCTTATTTAAAGTATCTGAAGTGAACTCACTTGCTCCCTCTGCATGGCAAACGGATTTTGGCGACTGTTAGCACCCATCGACAATTGCGCGAAAGTTCCAATCTTAACCATCTTTTTTCATAGACCAGCTAATCACTGGTCTGCAAGGGCAATTCCAACATGTTAGACCCGAGAAATACACCTAGGGGTGAAACCTACAACTTTACTAAAGGAGGTTTATTATGACTGAACAAAAAATGGGAAGACGCGAATTCATCAAAGTAACCGGGGGGGCTATCGGAGCCACCATGATTGCAGGTCCCGGCGCTGTCTTTGCTGCGTCCAAAGCGGGAGCAGAAGTCGATTCCATGAAGATTACAACCGCCACTGCGACCATGGATCCGGTCAGACCGGAGGTAGCCAGGGTATGCGCCAGTGCCTTCAAAAAGATCGGCTGGGACGTCAAGGCCAACCCCATCGACTACAACCTGAATGTTCAAAAAGTGATCATGGAGCACGATTATGACATGTGGTTTGTGATGCTCTCCGGGGCCTCGATTCGTATCGACCCCAACGTTTTCATCTATCAGGTGCACCATTCTTCGCAATATAAAAAGGGTGGCTACAACTGGTATGGACTTAACGATCCAGCGATCGACAAGGTGGCTGAAGCACAACAAAAAGAAATGGACATAGAGAAGAGGCGGGAAATTGTCTACAAGGCCCAGGAACTGTGTCACGAAGCTCAAGCCCTGACGGTGGTTGCCTATATGCAGATGACCACCGCCTATCGCTCGGATCGTATTAAAAATGTGGTTCCCATGATGGGTGAGGGCACCGGTAGTTTCTGGACGGACATCAACATGGAGATAGTCAAAGGTGACGGGTACGTTCGGACGGCCCGGCCGACCCCGCTGAAAATGCTGAATCCGGTGGCAGCCAAAGATACCACAGAATTCATGGAGCTTCGGATGATCTATGATCCGCTGTTCAGGGTCGGACCTGATGGAAAAATGGTTCCCTGGGCGGCAGAATCTTTAAAAGTGATCGATCAGTTGACGCTTGATCTAAACATTCGACAGGGGATGCTGTGGCACGACGGAAAACCGCTGACAGCCGAAGATGTCAAGTTCACCTTTGATTACTGCAAAAAATGGAAGCATCCCTTTTTCTATCAGATCTTGAAAAGGGTTGAGAATGTCGAGATCACAGGCAAGCATTCCGTGCGTATTAAGCTGGCGGAATCCTACGCTCCCTTTATTCCCAACCTGCTGGGCGGCCTGTTCCTCATCCCCAAACATGTTTGGCAGGACATCCCCGATAAAGTGGACGTAAGCGATCCCCTCAACTATCCGAACGAGAAACCCATCGGCAGCGGTCCGTTTAAGTTGGACTACTGGGATCGGGGTCGTGAGTTCAAGGTGTCGGCTTTTAAAAAGCACTTTAATCCGCCCAAGTGTGAGGGAATTATCGGGATTGTCTACGGCTCCCACGATGCGGTCGCCGTGGCCATTGAAAAGGGTGAATGCGACCGGAATCGTTACATCCTCAAACCCAGCCTCCTGCTGGATCTGCAAAAAGTTCCAAACGTGGTCGCCAAAGGGTATCCCAATCATGGCTTCTACAATCTTGGCTATCATACCCGCAGGCCTCCGCTGAACGATCCGGCCTTTAGAAAGGCCATCGCTCACGTCATT
>JAJRVC010000571.1 GCA_024277475.1 Deltaproteobacteria bacterium | reverse complement strand
GTCAATCCGGAACCCAGTCCCAGAAATAAAACAGTGCTGCCATCGCCGATGAGATCCATCTCGATGGCTTCATCCAGCGCAATGGGGATACTGGCCGCAGTAGTATTGCCGTAACGCTGGATATTGTTGAACACTTTCTCCGGCGGTAATTTCATTGAATGGGCAAAAAACTGATTGATACGCAGATTGGCCTGATGGGGAATGAACAGATCAATGTCATCCAAGGCGAGTTCGGCTTTTTCCAAGGCTTCATTCACAACCTCGGGCAGTTTCTGGACGGCTAATTTGAATATGGTTTTGCCGTCCATGGCCGGGAAATGCCGTCCTTGTTCGATAAGCTCGTTGCTGATGCGGGGTTTGAACCGGGAACCCTCCGCTTCAACCATCAGACTTCCGGCAAACCCCCCGTCGGCGTGAAGTGCTGATGCCAGAACCCCCACGGGTTCATCTGTTTCAATACCTTGCAGGCATACAGCTCCGGCACCATCACCGAAAATTACCGCCACATCCCTGCCGTTTGTGGAAATATCCAGCCCGCAGCTGTGAACTTCGGCACCCACCAGCAGAACCCGGTTTGCCAGACCACTGCGAATGTATGCGTCGGCGGTGGTCATGCCATACAGAAACCCGGTACATTGCTGCCGGATATCCAGCGCCGGTATTGAGTCCAAACCCAGTTTATGCTGCAGTAAAGATCCTGATCCCGGGAAAAACAAATCCGGGCTCAAGGTCGCAAAAATAATCATGTCTATGTCTTCAGGCTGCCACCCGGCCCGTTGGATAGCAATTTTGGAAGCTTCCAGGCCGAGATCGGATGATCCCACACCGCCTTCTTCGGGTGTCCAGTAACGCTGCTTGATTCCGGTTCGCTGCTGGATCCATTCATCCGAAGTCTCCATCCACTGGGATAAATCATCGTTGGTCACTAATCGCGGCGGAACATAACGTCCGGTCCCTCGTATAACAGTTCGTTTCATCATTATCGTCGCTCCCTTCATGGAGGTTCACTGGTTCAAATAGAATAGGTTCAAAGGTTCAGCGTTCTGGGTTCAGGGGTTCAAGACCGTTGATCCATGGTTTTGCAGGAAAATACAAATCAATGGCATAGACGGTTTCATGCTCGGCGAGGCTGTTTATTGCGATTATCCCGAACGCTTCAATTTAAGTTTTATTCAATCGGTAAATAAACGCCAGCACCTCGGCCACCGCTCGGTATAGTTCAGGGGGTATCTCAGCTTCCAGTTCGAGAGCTTCCAGAATTTGGATCAGATTGTTATCTTCATACAGCGGCAGATTATGCGCCCTGGCGATTTCTAAGATTTTATCGGAAATTTCTCCCCTGCCCTTGGCAATAACCTTCGGGGCATGGTCCTTATCCTTATCATATTTCAAGGCAACTGCCTTTGGCGTTTTATCCATAATTAAATCCGCAAGTCCACCCGCCTGTCGCCGGCGAATTTTAGGTCTTCGCGATCGAAATCCGTGACTTTCTTTTCGGAAACAATGACTCTCAGCAGTATCTGATTAAAAAAACCATGAAGTAATTCCTGCAATTCGGGGAAATTTTCCTGGAGTTTGATTTTGGCTGGATCCTCTTTCACAAAGAAGGTTATGGTCAAATCTTTTTCTAAAAGAAAAAAATCCGTACGAAGATCTCCCAGGCGATCCAGGGCCAGCAGCACAGATATCCGAGATCCTCTTTGGGATCCTGCTTTTCGCTTTTTTTGATAATAGACTTTTAGTCTGGCGGTCTGCTCTCCTTCTTTTAGCGGCAGCACATAGGTAAAAACCTGAAATAGTTCTGCTGAATCCGTTTGACCAACCGCCCTTCCCTGCTGGTGGGTGATATCGGAGAGCAGGCTGTTGATGGAATTGTTCAAGGTTGCCAGAGCCCTGGGGTTAAAGAATTTTTGCAGGCCTTCCTTGTCCTCCATGAGAAGGTTCAAGGCCATAAGGTTGGCCTTAAGATCGCGGGCCACAATCTGTTTCATTTCAGGCAGGTCGGCCAATTGTTTCGGCGATAGGGACTCTGAGCTTTCGAGGGATTTTAAAATCATGTTCTCAAGATATTTTTCAAAAAAAAACCCTGAGTTTTCCAGGTATGACTTGAGCAGTGGTATCAGTTTGGCAATGACTCCCTTTAAATCAACAGGTTCAAAGTAATCATTTAACCCGCTTAAAATATTTGTAATAAACTTAGGAATAGAGCTACTGTCCCGGGGCCCCATGGCTTGGTTGATAATTCGTTTCAAATCGGCTTGAGCTTTTTTTAAACTCTCACCGGTCAGATCTTCGAAACGCGCGGGAAGCGCATCTGTTGAGAGCGTATTTTTCTGTTCAAGGCTGATCACACTCATTTTGAGCTGTCGGCCGTACTCCAGCACCCTTACCCGTAATTCCTCACCCAGGGCAACCGGAATTTTGATGTCCGCAGTAGCCCGGAATTTTCCAAAATCAATCAGAGCACGGTCGCCTCTAAGTTCGATGATTTTCAGCTTCAGGGTACTGCCGGGTTTGAACGCATTCATGCTCCCCAGAGATTTGGACAGCTCAGGTTTCATCGAAACCGTTATTTGGGGGGTGATATCCATTTTTACTCAAATTCTGAAAAGCATTGATCGTGGAGATAAAGAAGTTTATGCGCTGCAACCGTGGGTCCGATTTTTCCATTCTTAACCGATTGAACGATTTTTGGCAGAGTTTTTTTTACTTTCGAGTTTTTATAAAACCGATCGATCAGCCCCTCTTCCACCAGTGCCCACATCCAGTCAAGGGCCTGTTTGCTGCGTTTTTTGGCCAATTCACCCGAAGATTCCATTTTTTTCCTGTGATCCAAAATGGTTTGCCAGATTTCATCAATTCCATCCAGGGTCACTGCGCTGCAGGTCAGCACCGGGGGAGACCAGGTTTTAGAAGAAGGTGTTAAGAGACTCAGTGCATTTTGATATTCAATTTTTGCTTTTTGGGAATTTTCAATATTGCTTCCATCGGCTTTATTGATAGCAATGGCATCAGCCAGTTCTATAACACCTTTTTTTATGCCTTGCAGCTCGTCTCCTGCGCCGGCCAACATCAGCACCAGAAAAAAATCGACCATTGATGCGACGGTTGTTTCTGATTGACCCACCCCCACCGTTTCCACGATAATGACATCGAATCCGGCTGCTTCACAAACAATTATTGTTTCCCTGGTTCTGCGAGCGACACCCCCCAAAGCACCGCCGGAAGGAGAGGGTCGTATGAAAGCTTGCGATTCCAAAGAAAGTCTTTCCATACGTGTTTTGTCTCCCATGATACTGCCACCACTTTTTGAACTACTGGGATCGACGGCAAGCACGGCCACTCGATGGCCCTGATTCACCAATTGCATTCCGAAACTTTCGATATAGGTGCTTTTCCCAACACCCGGAACTCCCGTTATACCGATACGCACCGCTTTACCTGCATAGGGTAAAAGCGCATCAATTATGACTTTAGCCTTTTTCTGGTGAGAGGAAAGCGAACTTTCAATTAAGGTGATGGTTTTGGCAACAATTCGTCTGTTTTTTGCCAAAACACCGTCAATGAAGTCCTGAGTATCCATGATTTTACCCTTTTCACAGTCAATTATTAGCCCAGTGATGCTCAAGAAATTTCAGTGAGGAATTTAGGTTTTCAAAAGAAAAAATTTCCAGGGACACAACCCCACTGAATTTTTTTAATATCCTCAAAACAGGTTCAATTAATTTAATAGGCAGACGCTCCAATGTCAAATGATCGCGCTCGTTCTCGACACCGTGTAAATGAATGATAGACGTTCTAAAGGCGTATTTATTGAAGACCTCCATAATATCATAGCCCTGTACCATAAGATGTCCCAAATCCATGCAGATCTTTAAATCTAAATCAACAATAATGTCATCCAGCCATTCAAACGAATAATCCAGGGTTTCTATTGCAATTTTCTCCTTCGGTACAGCCGCAGACAGTATTTTCTTAAGGTTGCCGTGCACTCTATCCTGCCAAGATTTAACGGCCGTTTGGTTGAGAAATCCTTCAACACAGGGCAGGTGAAGGGTCAGGGCCGAAGGGCTGAGGGGATAAACCAATTCAATGACCCTGATCATCGTATCCACTGCGATTATTTGGCGTTTGGGATCCGGGTCGCTTATGGATATATCTGTGGGGAGGTGTACATTGTAAGTCAGATCGAAGTCTTTGGCCAGCCTGGAAAGCTCCGCAATGACGGACTTGGAAGGAAGCACATCAGCCCCTATGCTTTCAAACAGCAGAAGCTCGATTTCATCCAGATAGGCCCCCAGCATTTTTACATTGGGAATATAGTGATCCGGATAAATAAATGAGGTAGTTCCGATTTTAAAAGGATATATTTCTTTGTACGATTTGGTTAAGGAAGGATAGCCCGGTGGTTGCTGATTCGTCATTTATTGCCATTAAATCCTATTAAGAGTGAATTGACGTTCATTTTTTTTGTTAACCCGTCATATGAAAATAGCCCCGGACAAAGTTTCTTTTTCGATTTGATCGGCCATTTTTTTGGCCAGCGGCTGGGCTGACACCTGAAACCCCGTTTTTGACCCGACACCTTACTTAGTTTCCATCCATAAATGGCCTTTTTGTCCAATCTCAGCGTCAATCTTCGCAATTGCTTGTGCGACGTACCGGAGTACGTCTCCGCGCAATTGCTTGATTGCCTTGATCTTGAACAAAAATTCACATTTCTTGATTGGAAACGCCTATAGGCGCCCATCCACGAAGCCTTTTTTATCCATGGGCACTGGCGTAAG